>DAOVMB010000002.1 GCA_030630905.1 Sedimentisphaerales bacterium | reverse complement strand
GGCGAATCGATGAAGTCGAAGCAGACGGCACAACAAAGCACAAGGGCGACATCTGGAGCTTCTGGTTTCCAAGCAAGACCGCTTATAATCCCGATCCGCCTGATGGCGCCGAGTTCGTAGATCCGAACGTGGTCCTTAGCTGGACGCCGGGCTTTGAGGCGAAATTACACGCCGTATATTTCGGTGACAATTTTGACGACGTTAACAATGCCGCCGGAGGACCTCCACAGGGTCCTGCAACCTATATCCCCGGCCCTCTCGAATTAGAGAAGGTTTATTACTGGCGGGTCGATGAGTTTGACGCCGTCGCCACGTACAAGGGCGATGTCTGGAGCTTTACGACACCAGGCGCCGTTGGAAATCCACAGCCATCTAATAGCGCCATGAGCGTGAAGATAAATGTGACTTTTAGCTGGATGCCGGCAGACCATGCGGCTTCGCACAGTGTATACTTCGGCACAGACAAAGACGCCGTACGCAACGCCGATACCGGTTCGGCCGAGTACAAGGGGCCAAAGGCGCTGGGCGATGAGAGTTACGACCCCGGATTGCTTGAGTGGGACACTACATATTATTGGCGAGTTGATGAAGTCAATGACCTCGATCCCAACAGTCCGTGGAAAGGTCCCCTCTGGAGCTTTACGACAGGTGACTTCCTTGCCGTGGACGATTTTGAGGACTACGACATTGGTAACAACGAGATATGGTGGGCGTGGAAAGATGGCCTTGGTTATGCCGCGCATGATAACGAACCGGCCTATCCTGGCAACGGGACCGGGTCGGCTGTCGGCGACGAAACCACCGCTTCATATACTGAAGAGACCATTGTCCACGGCGGCCGTCAATCGATGCCCTTGTCCTACGACAACAATAAGCAAGGATACTCGAATTATTCGGAGGTAGAGTTGACTTTGAGTCAGTTGCGGAACTGGACAGAGAAAGATGCTGACGTATTGTCACTATGGTTCCATGGAGTTTCGACCAATGCTGACGAGCCGCTCTATGTGGCTTTATCCAATAGCACAGGCGCACCTGCGATAGTGGTCCATGATGATCCGGCCGCGGCACAGATCGACATTTGGACTCAGTGGGTTATTCCGCTTCAGACTATTGCCGATCAGGGCGTCATTTTGACCGACGTTGACAGGATCGCTATTGGCCTCGGCACCAGGGGTAACATGACAACACCCGGCGGTTCAGGCAAGATGTACTTTGACGACATCCGGCTGTATCGGCTAATAGAGGCTGCTGAACAGTAAACGCTGCTTTCGCTACAATTATATGAGTATTTCGATCCATTCGGGGCCTATACCTAACGATTGGGTATAGGCTCCCTTTTCATCGTTTTTCTTGCCGTGCAGCCGAAATGCGAGAACTGGCTTGCCCGCTGAGCCGAAATCACCTGTCAATTGCAGTGTGCCGTCCTGCCCCGCCGGGATCGTTATTGTTGTCTCGAAAAGTTCACGCTCCATCGAATCGATGGACAGATTCCATGTCTCTTGATCTAACGTCCAGCCGGAGGGTTTGTCTGTGACTCGAATTGTGCCTTTTACCGGTTCGTTTGTGAAGTTGTACGCGAACATGCGCAAATGATAAGGCTCATCCGGATCGATCCGGTACTCGTAGCCCTGCGACCACGGCAGCGGTTCGATTTTCATACTGGCGTTTCGTGGCATTTGCACCTGCAGTACAACAGAACAGACATTATCCTCCCGCTGCTCGGAGCGGGCAACAATCGTCAGTTTCACCTTGTCGGTTTGTCCGGCGGGCAGGACTATGAACAAGGCTTCGCCGCTCAGTTCGGCGGGCATTTCATCGAGCTTGCGGCCGAGATAATCGAATACTCCCTCGATCTGCCACGACTCGGGAAGCGAGAAGGGGACTTTTGTTTTTGCGCGCTGGGGCCAGTCCACTTTCTTTTCCGCCCAAGCTACGAGTACATCCCGCTCCAATCCATCCGGGCGGGCACGAAACGCGATGACATACGCATCTTCGGAGTCCGGGACGTCCCATCGTCCCAGGTACTTCGCGCCGGCTAATAATCGCCCGACCGCCGCCAGCGCAACGTATGCCGGCCGCGGCGTCATGTCCTTCCGCAGCAGTCCGAACTGAACGCCGTTGTGTCCCTCATGGTAGTGCCCCAGGATAAAATGGAAATGCCGGATGCTGCCGGCGTACAGACTGGATGCGTAAGACTGGGCGATATACCGGGCCTTGCGAATCTCATCCTCGCGTGACAGCTCGCACCACGGCTCAGGGCCGACGTACTTTAGGCCGCGGTCGGCCTCGGTGACCCAGATTGGCTTGCCGCACGCCGCCTGCCGGGCCGGTGCCCACAGCCTTTTGTAATCGTGCGCCCAGTCATACGTATGGATGTTGTAGGTGTCGAAGTAGGACCATGCCTCGTTGTCCAGCAGGCCCTGCGTGTGCCGGGGCGTCGGCGTGGTTGTGTACACGTTCCAGCAGACCGTTACTGCCGGGTCGCCTGCCTTGAAGCCCAGGTAGGCCGCCTTCTGGAAATTGCACATCTCATCGACTGTATGGCCGCCGAACGTGCTGATGTTCGCTTCGTTCCACGGCTCCCACGCAAGCACGCGCCCTTTGAATCGTCTGGCCATCGCCTTACAGAATCGATATACATGCTGTAAGTCACGGGCGAACCGTCCCGATGGATGCTCACCATCCAGTTCGGTGTCCCATGCCCAGTCCGGCGTCGAATGAAAGACCTGCAACACCTTCAGTCCGTAATTCGTCTGGATCGCGGCGGCCGAGTCATACGTGGTGTCTATCTTCGTGACTTGCCCCGGCTTCGGTTCCAGCTCGCGCCAGGTAAGCCGGTCGCGAATCCAGTTTACCCCTGCAAGTGCAGCCAGTGATGCGAGTCTCGCTTGGTCGTCCGTCCGGTTCTTTGCAAACCATGCCGTGGCTGAATCCACGCACACAGGCGAATCCTGCGGCACCGGCGCGCCGAGCTTTTGCAGCACGGCCGCCGTGGTCCAGTGCAGGCAAGAACGCTGCTCATCGAGAAATTCCACGCGATACCAGCCGACGGGCAATTGCTCCAGCCGAATCCGCGAAGGCGGGGCGGTGGAATCATTGGAGAATACGCCGCTGCGGACCATCCGGCCTTTGTCGTCCAAAGCGCGCCAGCTTCGAGTCTCGTTCGGCACCTCGGCCGGCACCTTGATCCAGACCGTTTCCGTATCAAGATACACATTGCCCGGACGATCCGGAAGCGGAGTTGGTATTGATCGCTGCACAACGTGACTGTCAGACCAATACGCCGCATCGAAGGACGCATCCGCCTGCGAGCACGTCCAGATGCTTAGCGCCATTACGATAATAACTTTTTGCATTTTCATGCCTTCCTTTTCTTCGCCGTGCTGCATAGCGCAACATTATTGTGTTTAGGGCTTCTTTTGCCATTTCACGGCGTTCAAAACCATCCGGGCGATGTTCTCGTTCTGATAATCCGATGCGCAATGTCCCGGCATTACCTACCGAGTAACTATGCTCTGACAAGCATGGCCGTGACGAATCCCATCAGGATATGCACGCAAAGGAAAATTACCAGAAGCGTTTTCATGAGTCTATAGCGAATCACTTCTACTGTCCGGTCCATTGTCGCTATACGGTACACGGGATAGAACAAAACCAAATAGTACAGCAGGTTGAAAGCGATTATGATAACATGTGTCATAAGACCCCCACCCAGCTTGATCCCCATAAGGCCGCCAAAGATGAGCTGGGCGAGCACTGAGGGCTGGCATATTACGAATCCCAGTGTTTTTATTTCTAAGAATCCTTTTTTCGGGAGAAAGACGAAAATCGTTATCGCAATACTACATCCCAGATAGGCAATCAGCGGCAATAAACGTATGTTGCGGCGTGTTTTGATTTGCTTCGCTCTGTTGGCAGGAGAATGACGCCGCAAATATTGGCCGTAAAGGAACATCGCGCATTCCAGCGCCAGCAGGATAACGGCAAATAGTGACATGGCAAAAAGCATTGTGCGGTTATCTTCGCTTAGATTCTCCGGTATGTCCGCGAGTCCTAATCCAAACCAGAGGACAGTTGCCGCCGCACAGACGATGCTGAATACGATAAGAAATTTTCCTATGATACGCTTCATAATCCTGAATTATGAACGTAAACTATGTGTTTCTTTTGTTCAATCAATATTCAACTATGCCAGAGATTTCAGGTACTCAATCACAACAGGAATCTGGTCTATGGTCAAAAACAGCACAGACAGAATTGCGATGATCCACATAGCCGGCTTTATTTCTTTGGCTTTACCCAATACTGTTTTTATCAGGGTGAATGAGACGAATCCGAAGGCCAGTCCTGTGCTGATACTGTAGCTCAAGGCTATCATAACCATTATGATGAATGAGGGGAAGGCCTCTTCCATGTTCATAAAATCTATGCGTTTGACTTCCCTGGCCATGAACAGGCCGACCATAATCAGCGCCGGGGCAGTGGCGTACTTCGGCACAACTTCAACGATGGGCACGAACAGCAGTGCCAGCAGGAACAGAATGCCTGTGACCATGGAGGTAAAGCCGGTTCGTCCACCCTGCTCGATTCCTGCCGCGGACTCGGCGTACGCCGTAGTTGGTGACGTGCCCAAGAGAGCGCCGGCCATTGTGGCGACGGCGTCGATTCCCAGAAGCTTGTCCAGTCCCTTGATCCGGCCTTGCTCATCGGCCATCCCCGCCTTATGGCAGCAGGCCACCAGTGTCCCGATGCTGTCGAACATATCGATGAACATGAACGTGAAAATGCTGCCGAAAAAGCCCCACTTCAGCGCGCCGATGATATTGAGCTTGAAGGCGATGGGACTTATGTCGAGGCTTGATGAGACATATTGCCCGGGCAAATCTACCCGCCCGAAGATAAGGGCCGCGATTGTGGCGGTGACGATGCCGGCCAGGAGCGAGCCCGGGATCTTTTTAATTTCCAGATAGACCATTACGAGCAGTCCCAGGATGCCGATCAGGACAGTTGGGTTCAGGGGGCCTGCTCCGACCAGCGTTGCTTCGTTGTTGACGATCAATCCGAGGTCCTGTAGGCCGATGAAGGTAATGAATAATCCGATGCCAACCCCGATAGCCGAGATAAGGGACGTGGGGATCGCTTCGACGATCCGGCGTCTGAGACCCATACCGGTTAATATCAGGAAGAAGCAACCCGCGATAAATACGACGCCCAGGGCGGTCGGCCAGTCCATTTTCTCCGAGACGACCAGGTAGGCAAAGATGGAATTAAGTCCCAGCCCCGGCGCCATTGCAATCGGTGCGTTTGCGAACAGCCCCACAGCGAGGCTGGCTACGCCGCTCATGATACAGGTCACAGCGATCAGAGCTTCTTTGTCCATGCCGGTCACACCGAGGATAGCCGGGTTGACGGCGATAATATATGCCATGGTTAGGAATGTTGTCAGTCCCGCCAAAAGCTCTATCCTAATGCTGGTTTGCTTATGTTCGAACTTGAAAAATCCGCTTAGCATTTTTAGCCTCCTGACTTTTTAATTCCATTGCCTTTCTCAGCAGAAAGCTCTGAGCCTAAAAGACCGGTCATTTCGACGACGCGGTCGGAAGAGTTCTTCGCTGCCAATATGTAAAACATCTGCTTGTCCAGTACGTTCCCCATATCATGATGCGCCGTCTTTTCGGCGATCACGATGTCGCCCGGCTGGAGTTCAGGATTCACCGCCCCGGCAATACCAGTGAAGATGATATGCTTTGGTTTGAAGTGCTTCATTACACGTTCACTCCATTTTGTCTAACGATAAAATGCGAGCGAGAGGAGTCGAACCTCCACGTCCATAAGGACACAAGGACCTAAACCTTGCGCGTCTGCCAATTCCGCCACGCTCGCGTTTCGTATTGCGTATATCGTATTGCGTTAAATAGTTTCATTCCTGCAGGAGCAGGAATCTGCTTCTATTTAAATAGCTCATCCGGGTCTTTTTCATGCAGGTTACTGTCTTCTGTTTCTTCCTCTTTGGTTATTTTCTCAATTCGTTCTTCAGCCTTCTGCAGTATTATTCGGCATTGCTTAATCAGGGCCATTCCTTTTTCGTACTGCTCAAGGCCGTCCTGTAGAGGAATCTGGCCCTGTTCGATCTTGCCGACGATATTTGTAAGCTCCCTGATCGCTTCTTCGAAGCTCAATTTGTCAACATCGTTTTTTTGCTTCTTATGTGCCATATTATCAACTTTTCATTTTACCTTATTAGTCGTACCTATTTACTTCTTTTTTACTTCGCTTTCAATCAAATTCT
The DNA here is from genome assembly GCA_030630905.1 of Sedimentisphaerales bacterium. Lineage (GTDB taxonomy): Bacteria > Planctomycetota > Phycisphaerae > Sedimentisphaerales > Anaerobacaceae > JAFGPJ01. Next base: position 14,750 of record DAOVMB010000002.1, on the reverse strand, counting down.
CATTTGCAAGCTCGGTAATTAAATAGTCTCCGATGCGGACGTTTTCTGAGGTCTTTACCAGCAGGCCGGTCTTTTTGTTGGTAGTGATGCTATATCCCCGTTTCAGAACGGACCTGGGATTTAACGCGCTCAACCGATTTTCCCGCGCTGTAAGTTGCATCCGGCAGTTGTTAAAGACTGCGCGAATGCCCACATTGGCTCGATTCTGCCAATTGTTCAATTCGATTGTTTTATATCCCAGGAGCCTGTGCGGCTCAATTTTGATAATCTGTTCATAGCCGGTGGACAATTCCCTGTGCGCTTCGGTCAGAAGCGCTTTTACAACCTCCTTCAATTCTGCCGTCAGTTCATCCAGTTGCTGCCGGTTGTTTTGGACGAGCACAAGCGGATTTCTAAATACCGCGTTTGCAAGAATGACTTCCAACTGATGCTCGGCAATTTTGAGCTTTGACTGGGTTTGGTTTCCCAGCCTTTGTTCTGTTGCATTCAACTGTCCCAATATATCCTGCATGTCCGGGACTGCCACGACACCTGCTTTTGTCGGCGTTGATGCCCTGGCGTCGGCAACGAGGTCCGCAATCGTGGTGTCAACTTCGTGGCCGACTGCGCTAATGACGGGTATTGTCGAGTCGAAAATCGCCCTGGCCAATACCTCCTCGTTGAAGGCCCATAGATCCTCCATCGCACCGCCGCCTCTGCCGACAATAAGAACGTCCAGTACGAGTTTTTGATTGCGCCTGTTTATGTCACGCAGTGCAGCGGCGATTTTTGCCGCCGAGCCTTCGCCCTGTACCGGCACGGGATATAAAAACAGCTTTGCACACGGCCACCGGCTGTGAATACTGTCAGTGATATCGTGCAATGCCGCTCCAGATTCGCTGGTCAATATGCCAATTCGCATCGGGTAAAGTGGTAATGCCTTCTTATGCGCCTCGTCGAACAGTCCCTCTTTGCGTAGCTTTGCGACCATTTGCTCGAAGGCCAGTTGAAGCGCTCCGACGCCGGCTGGCTCGAGCTTATCGACATAAAGTTGAAACTTGCCGCCAAGGGTGTAAACATCGATATGACCTGTGCTTAGAACCTCCATTCCATCTTCGGGCGAGAACTTAACATTCTTAAACTTGCTCGCCCACATCACGCATGGCAGTACGGCACCTTCTTCTTTCAGCGAGAAATAACAGTGGCCGCTGGTATGATGTTTCCAGTCACTTATTTCGCCTCTGACTATCAGTCGTGGGGGCAGTTTTTCCTCGAGAGCTACCTTGATAAGCGAATTAATCCGGCTGACTGTATATATTTTCTTTGTCTTCGGCATTTATCACGTAAAAAACGACAACAGACTTATTATAGTTTCATTGCTACTGTCGATTATAAGCTCAGTGGTTTCTCTTATCAATTTCCAATTCGCTGTAAAATCGCCACAGAGCGTCCGTTATTATTGTAAACCGACCTGTAAGATCCTTAACCGCATGGTTTTGCATCGCAAGGTATATTGAGGGGATATTCGCAGATTTCGGCCTATTTGTTTCTTGAAATGTTATCGGAACGTGTCCATATGTCTTGATAATTTTCATTAATTAGAGAGTGCTGAAAAATTGGAGTAAGGAATATGATATTTGGGAAATCCGTCTTTTTGTAGCAGTCAATATACCCATAAGTGCTTGTTGAGAAAGGCGATACAGTCGAGTGCGTATCGCTGGAACTGGTGAGTTATTGTCTTGAGGTTACGCCGGGTGGCTATTTCGCAGAAGCTTATAACTATTTACGCGATGGAGACTTGACAAAACGCCGATTAGCAACGTAAAATGAATATGTTTTAGTTGGTACCTTCACGGAGGAGGTACTCTCAGGTTTATTACACAGATGGTTATCCTGTTGCGGATCAGGGAAGATTTGTTGATTTTAGCTACTACTTTGGAGCTATATCTTTTGATGTATCCGATTAGACGTAAGCGTTTGGCTAAAGGGACAGGAGTATTCTATTCGATACCTTTCAGGACGGGCAAAATGCCGGTATTTTGGATTTGGATTTTGGCCGTTTTGCTTTTGGTATCCTCCGGCATCACATATCGTGTTCTGGCATCTCGTTTGAAACTTGTTGTTGATGTTCCTGTTGAGTTGCCTGTACCGCTTAGTGATTTCCCTAAAAAGATAGGTCAATGGGTCGGCGAAGATGTGCCAATTCCGCCGAATATTCAACGTGCAGCCGGAAATGACGCCTTTCTAAACCGTTTATTTATTAATAAATTGAGCAACCAGTGGGCCAATATTTACATTGCTTATACTGCTCACCCTCGAACAATGCTGGGCCACCGACCACAGATTTGTTATGTTGCCGGTGGGTGGGTGCATGAAGGTACCGAGCCGGCAAACGTGACTTCCAGCATCGGGAGAGAACTTCCTTGTTTACTACATCGCTTCCGCAGGCCATCTCCGGAAACAGAAGAGACTGTGGTTTTGAATTTCTATATTGTTAATGGCCAGCTTACATCCGACGAAAGAGTCTTTTCCGGTGTGGGATGGAGAACCCCAAATATTGACGGGAATCCGGCTCGTTATGTGACACAGGTTCAGATAAGTTCGGTGTTTGAGAATTCGGTCCGATCAGCGGCGAAGGATATTTCTGAGCGGATACTTGATTTTTTCCCTGATGAGAATGGGAAAGTCAGAGCAGTCGAGTATGTTGAACCTTCGAGCGATGTGCAGAATTCGAACGGTGTGCAAAAATAGATTGAGACATTGCCGGTGCGGGCCGGTTTCGACAAGAGCTATATAAGAGCTTGTATTAAATAAGCTTAGGGCAATTGATTGATGCGCCCGACAGGGACGGAGTGCGTCCGCAGTCAAACAATACCGAAATTGTTCTGATTTGGTTCAAAACTTTAGAAGATTCATCGCTAAAAAATCTTCATGCTCTAAAAACTTCTTGGAGATTGTCCGTCGTTATTATTCCAAGTTTGCAATTAAGAACATAAATGGACTCCCAATGTAAGATAAGGTCGATATCGGTACTTATTCCAGATGGTGGAAATTACGATTCGATGAAGGTACTCAACTGTTTGGGCCAGGTTCATGAAGTTACTTCCTATATGCTATCGCGTGCGAAGTGGCCAATGGCTCGATTCAGTCGATATTGTGCAAAGTTCGAATATCACGCAAGTCAAACTGATAGTGTTTGGATTGACGTGATAAAGGATGTGGTTCACAGATGGGGTATTGATGTAATATTACCTGCTACACCAAGAGGTATTGAGTTTCTTTCTCGAAATCGCGAGGTAATTTCACAAATTGCAGCTATCCCGCCTCTTGCGAGGCCTGAGCAAATTAGGATGGCCAATGACAAATGGAAGTTCTATCAGTTCCTCAAACAACATGGATTACCCGGTCCGACAACGTTATATATAGGTACTGCAGGGGAGCCAGTCTCAAATACGTTTGCTCTTGATTCGATCGGTTATCCGGCCTTGCTCAAGCCTATGTCCCAAACGGGGGGATATGGAATTGTAAAAGTTAAAAGTTTATCTGATTTTTATCAAGTGTGGAATGATAAAGATCATACTATAAAAGGGGAGCAATATATCTTGCAGAGCTTTATCACGGGAGTTGATTTCTCATTGTCCGTTTGTTGTCAAAGCGGAGATATTACTGCTTATTCGTTATACCGAGCAATCCTACCTTCTAAAAGTAATTTTAGTATGGGAAGATTGCTGGAATATGTTAATGAAGAGAAAATAATCGATATCGGCAGAAAACTCATAGCGGTTCTTGCTTGGGATGGTGTAGCGAATATCGACTTTGTAGTTGATAAACGTAACCAGTCGGTTAATATTCTTGACTTCAATCCACGGTTTTGGCGAACAGTGTTGGGAAGTATGATCGCTGGTGTTAATTTTCCATTCATCTGGTGTCTAAGTGCAGTTGGTGTAATCCGGCCAAGCAGCCAGTGTGAAGGTGTGAGGTATGCCAGTTCTTCTCAATATATGGAGATGTTAGTATCCCGACTGAAGGGAAGACGCGCCCTGGAAAAAATTAGTTTCAGGGAAAGCGGCCTGCAATTTTCTGTTGGTGACCCTCTTCCTGAATTAGTTAATGCTTTCCGTGGAATCTTAAGACGATTGTATAAACGTAGTAATGACAAATGTTGATTCAATATTCATAAGCATAAAATAATCTTGTTTTCTATCTGTTGGTCATTAAAAAACGGGACAGAATGGATTTGTTCTAAAATCAGAGGGCAAGCGTGACACAGACATCCACCTACATTTTATCGTTAGGTTCTATACGCAAGATAATCCTGGAGAAAATCGGTAAGTTGAAGGGCACTGATATAAAAGCCAGAAGTGCCCGTGCCGTGATGGCTTTAGGTATCGGAACGTTTGCCGGGCGGAGTATGAGATTTATACGGAGCATGATTCTTGCTCGAATACTGGCGCCAAATCAAATCGGAATAATGGCGATTGTAATGAGCTTTTCAATAGCTTTTGAGGCTCTTACCGAGGTGGGAGTAAAGCAATCGATTATCCAAAACAAGCAAGGTGCAAATATTCGTTATTTAAATGTGGCCTGGTGGATGCAGGTCACTCGGGCGTTGTGCCTTTTCGGGATCGCGGTTCTTTTGGCGCCATGGATCAGTTCGTTCTACGATAATCCCGAATTGATACAATTGCTGCGAGTTGCTTTTATTGCTATAGCGTTAAGGGGTTTTGTCAGCCCACGTGCTCACGTTCTTGAAAAAGAATATAAATTTGGCAGAGCGGTATTCCTCATTCAGGGCAGCGCCATATTGGGCGCGATTATATCAATCGGCCTGGCTTTAGTAATGCGGAATGTCTGGGCGCTGGTTATCGGGTTTGTGATAGAGATGGCGATATTGTGCATTTTGTCTTTCATAATAGTGCCATTTATGCCAAGATTTGAAATTGACAAAAGCAGTCTGGCTGAGTTGATGAAATTTGCTCGCGGAATGTTCGGTTTGCCAATATTGACGGCGCTTAGTTTTCAAGCACCGATCCTGATACTTGGCAAGGTAATATCTAAGGATCAGTTAGGTTTATATAGTTATGCCGCTCTTCTTAGCTACATTCCGGTTGACTTGTACATAAGAACAATCGCCCCTGTTGTGCTTTCCGCTTTCTCTGAAAAGCAAGATGACAAGAACGCACTCTGCCGGGGTGTTCTGCGTACCACTCGGTGGACAGCTTGTTTTGTTATCCCATTAGCTGCTTTCATGGCTTGTTGTGCGAGTGAGCTGCTGTTGTTTGCCTATGGTCCCAAATATGTCGCTATGGCCATTCCATTAGCTGTTTTGTGCCTGCAAATTGTGGTTCGAAATCAAGCTGTGAGTTTAGCCAGCGTGTACTTGGCGGTAGGTCAACCTCACTTACAGCGTCGTTTTGCCATAATCCGTGCTGTGGCTATTATTGGGCTTATGTACCCGGCAGCCGTTCGTTTCGGGCCTTTAGGAGCTACCATTGTTATCGTTGCGAGCAATTTCACCGCTTTGTTTATGCAGGTCTCAAAGGCCCGAAAAGTTATCGATCTTGAACCAAGCCGTTACTTACGCTCTTATATCCCCGGCCTATTGCTGGCATTGCCGATTATAATGACTGCCGGTTTACTTTGGGTATTTAGGGTTGATTCTCCTCTATTTGTCCTCGCTATTAGCGCTTTAGTATTCATTGCGACATTTGTAGCAGGTGTGCTGATTATGGATCGTCTAAAATGAGCATCGGCGTTCATGAGATGATCGAGGGATAAATTGAATCGTTTACCCTCGTCCAAGGTTGAGAGTGTCTGAGAAAAGCAAGATAGACAAAGAGAAGTACAAAGATATGCGTTCTTACTGTTTTGCTTGACATCAGCAACGTTGGTGTCTCCACAGTTGGGACTACTTTCGAGAAATGCGGCCAAACGTAAACATATTTGAATAAGGCCATTAAAAGAGTGAGAGCGGACATGTTGAATATGTTAGAGGTCTGAAATGTCAAACGAATATATCCGGAAAGACCGGTCGAAGAAGCGAAAAGAAGGAAAAGAAACATGGCTCATTGGAGAACTGTTATTCAGATTATATGGCCTGTCAACGCGAGGTAGTTTTCGCAGATGGATTCGGTATATTGTCCTGCACCTCGAAGGAGGAGGACATTTTTCTCGTACGATTAGGAGAATATCTTCCGTTTACCATCAAGTTGAGATCGGTATGTACACAAGTGGTCCCTGTTATTGCTTTGGCCACTTTCCTCCCGGTACGAAGATAGGACGTTACAGCGGAGTGTACGAAGGAACAGTGCGAGTTTTTGGTACAAACCACCCTATGGATCGTATATCCACTCATGCGATCTTTTACAATCCGAAGCTCGGGTATGCCAGGAGTGAGGCTGACATAGAACGAAGGGGCATGATAATCGGCAACGATGTATTTATTGGCCACAATGTTACCATAGTGCCAAGTGTTAATAAAATCGGCGATGGTGCCGTGATAGGAGCTGGATCTGTTGTTACCAGGGATGTACCTGATTTTGCTATTGTGGTAGGTAATCCTGCAAAGGTGATAAGATATCGTTTTTCAAAGGAGACACAACTCAAGATCAAGGCATCCAAGTGGTGGGACAAGGATATCGAAGAGTTGAGGAAGGATTTCGACAAATTCGCACGGCCATTGGAGAATGGAGAGGACCTGGGTAGTTGGCGTGATTGCAGATAATTGGTGCGGTTGCTCGCAGTTGAATCGTTAGGTAGGCAAGTACTAAGGGTGGAAGGCACACTTATGGGTATGCAACTTGAGAATTCGGAATGGATAGGCAAGGTCTTGGTCAGGCAAATTCTGACGAATTCTAAAGGCAATCCTGTTTATAGTGACGGTCCAGTTGAAAACGAGCTACGCAACGGATTCAAGGGCAATCCAAATTATGGTGATATCGATAATGGCTATACATATCCCTCATGGGCTTATGAGTATCACCTTTCCCCTGTTCGGCGCAATTTGCTGGAATGGTTTCCGTTCGATCCTGATGGATGCGCTCTCGAGGTCGGAGCGGGGTGCGGCGCCCTCACAGGGCTTCTATGCAGAAAACTCAAGCGTGTCACAGCGTTGGAGTACAGTCGTCAGAGGGCGTTAGTGATTGCCCAACGGCATTCTATCAATTCGAATCTCGATGTTGTTGTTGGTGGATTTCAGGATTTTGAAACGCGGAATCGATTTGACTACATCACAGTCATCGGTGTTTTAGAATATGCGGGCAAATTCTATGGAGGCAGGAACCCGTATGAATCTTTTTTGTCCAGGTCACGAAAACTGCTAAATCCCAATGGTGTCCTAATACTTGCGATAGAGAACAAAATTGGCTTGAAATATATTACCGGTGCACCAGAGGACCATACTGGCCGCATCTTTGATTCGATATATGACTATCCCTTTTCTAACGGAGTCCGAACATTTTGCAAGAACGAACTAACAGATTTATTACATTCAGCCGGATTCCACAATCAAAGCTGGTATTATCCCTTACCCGATTACAAAATGCCGAAAGTGATTCTATCAGACCAGACTGTGCCTGGCGATTTGGATTCCGTGTGGGATTTGTACCCAGCTAGAACAGGGACCGTTCCTCGTAAAGAGATAATAGCGGAAAAACGATTCGCAAAGACTATGGCCCGCGCGGGTCTATTTGGCGAGCTGGCGAACTCATTTCTGGTAATCTGCACAATGAATGACACATCTGAAAGCACCCGGTGCTTACGCTTTGAAGGTGCCAACTTAGGTAGAAAGGCTGAATTTAGGACTAATAAACGGATACTTATCGATGGCAGCAAAAAGACATTTGTCAAAAGTGCAGACAATAGGCAGGCAGTGCAGTTCTTACGAGGATTTGTTGAAAGAGAAGCCATAGCCAAAGAGTTTTTTCTCGGTCACGCAGAAGTTGTCAGTGCCAGATTGGAAAGTTCCAATTTGTATTACCCCTATTTGGATACGGTTACTCTGGAGGAGTTGATTGCCAAGGCTATTACGAGCGGGGCTTCAGATTCTGGAAAATCTCTGATCAGAGACTATATGCGATTTATCCGGAGTCTGCCTTCAGAATCCTGTGTTCCAGAGGAATTCATGCAGGAATTTGATATTCCCTCTACCGAAATTTCTGAACCCGTAACTTGCTTTACGTGTGCTCCTATTGACTGTATTCCCCGTAACGTAATGGTTGGGGAAAAAAAATGGTACGTTATTGACTTTGAGTGGATGTATGGCTTCCCAATGCCTGTGGATTTATTAGTTTACCGTGCGATCTTCTCGCTTATATGTGACCTTCAGCCACATATCCAAACTGGGGCGTCAGAAAAGCGGCCGGTGGCCTTGTTTTCGGGATATATGAATCCCCATTATGTTCCATTAACATGGTTAGACATACTCAGAGATATTGAGATACCCTTGAAGCTTTTGTCGATTTGGACCGCCAGGTTTCAAAACAGAGCAATGTTGAGACAATCTTCACCTCCCAGAATTAGGCTCAAGTCAATTAACAGAGCACTCACCCACGTTAAGATTAGTGAAACCAGAACTGAGAACGAGAAGCTTTGCCGTTTGCGTCAATTTCTGTGGAAGGTTGCACGCTATGATTTGTATGGAAAAAGACAATAGAAAAAAGCAAAAGGCAATCTACGCTTCAAGAATCCGACTTAAAGAGATTGAAGCGGATTGTATTGCGCGGATGGACGAGGCTGTTGCAACTAATCGTCAAGCCGGATGGATGGCATCAAGCCGATAACGTGAAAAGCCCAACCATAAGTTCGGACGAATTTGAATCACAATGCAAGGTGTAACTTTAACATTTGCTCTTGTTCTTTCTGTGTTAGTTATAACGCTGCGCCCAAAGTATGCCTTCGTTACGTATATTATATGTTTGTTATGGTATCCCTCTTATCTTGCAGTGAGCATAGGCACTGTAGACATATTAGTCGGTCGTTTTGTAGTTGCCGTACTGCTTCTGCGGTGTTATTTCGACGATGGGATTCGGCGTAAATTCACCTGGTGTCGATTAGATACATTGGTTACGTTAAGCATGGTGGTATACGTTGGTGCATACTTGATAACTCAAGTCAATCCAACTTCACAAACCCTGGAAGGCCGAGCCGGTTTTTTGATGGATACATGGTGTGCTTATCTGGCCGCCCGGTTTATTGTGACTGACAGGTCTAAACTTATTTCTATTATCAAGTGCATTAGTATTGCCCTGGTTCCTCTTGCCATTTTAGGTGTGATTGAATCTGCCACCGGCTGGCAGCCGTTCGCTCCTTTGTGGCGTTTTTCCCCCTGGTTTAAAGGGGGGCGATTTGTTTCAGAAGGACGTTTTGGACTTGCCAGGGCCGTTGGGCCGTTTAGTATGGCCATTTTGTTTGGCGGTGTTTTTGCTATGTTTTTACCGCTGATATATTATTTGCGTCATGAAAAAGGTGACTGGCGGTTTTTGACTTATATTATTTCAGGGATAGCTTTGCTTGGTGCGTTGAGTAGCATGTCCAGCGGTCCGTGGGTTATGGTGATAGTAGTGGTTTTCTGCCTGGTAATGGAAAGGCATAAGCAATTAGTCAAGCCATTGTTCATATTCTTGGTGTTCTCATGCATATCCATTGGAATTGCAAGTAACAGACCTTTTTATCATGTCATAGCTTCATGGGCGAACCCACTGGGCGGTGCCGGTTACCACCGGGCGAAACTTATTGATCTTGCTATCGAACATTTCGATGAATGGTGGATGGTTGGTTATGGTGATAAGGATCCCGGTTGGGGTCCCCATCTTGGTATGGGATTTACGGATATCACAAATGAGTATATTATCAAAGGTGTCAGATATGGTATTCTTGGCGTAATAGCTCTTTGTGTAGTGCTTGCCAAAGCATTTCGCGGTCTCATATCTACATATAGGAGAATGACACATCCAGCCATGAAATCTTTGTGTTGGGCTTTCGGAAGTCTATTGTTTTCCGTTGCAGTAGCCTGGATGTCTGTGAGTTTCTTCGGGCAGTTGATGACACTGGTTTACTGTTCTATCGGAATGATCGGTTCCTTATGTAGCCCCGGTTTCAATTGGCAGATCCCAAATAGGACCACTTTGTTACAGAATCGTCCGGCTAAAATGGTTTCTTGAATTCGTGCCTTGTCAATGACAGATAACGGAAATGTAAGTTGATTACTCATTATATGTTCTTAAACTAATCAGTGAGCGAAATAAACTCTCAGCAGGACCAACAAATTAATTTGCAGATTGTAAAAGGCGAAAAAGGCATTTCCGAGTTTGGCGAAGATTGGGACGATCTATTTGCTCGTGCCGTGGATGCACCCCCATATCTGTCACGACCATGGGTGAATGTATTTATCAATGAGGGACAACTGTCGGGAATCCCATTATTTGTACTTGCGTGGAGCGGTGATAAACTTGTAGGATTGATTCCCTTGGCACTTTGCAAGTTTATGACGGTTAAGGTGGCCAGACCTATAAGCACGGGAGAAGCTTCTTATCTTGGACTATTGCTTGATGCGGACTATCCTTCTGTTGTTGAATGTATTGCCGATCTAATTACGTCCCAAAAGCTTTTTGACCTATATTGTAGCGCGGATCTATCTTCAGAGGATGCAGTAACTAATGATTTGCTGAATAAACTATCACAAAGAGGATATTCTTGCCGAAAAGTACCGCGTGTTCTCTGCCCCTATGTTCAGCTTGGTTGTTCTTTTGAAGACTACTTGAAAAATAACAAATCACGTCAGTCGCGACAGAAACTGCTTAGGAAAGAACGTAAACTTTACAAGGACAGAGATGTAAAAGTGGAATGTTACTCTGGTAGTGAGATAACCCGAGAACTTATCAGGCGTGCAGCACTAATCCAGCAGGAAAGCTGGCTGAAGAGGCGTGGTGCTGCTGTATTGGTTGAACCGTTTTATGAAAAACTCTCATTGAAAATGGCTGAAGAAGGTTTCGGGCGCATTTGGTTATTAACGATAAACGGTGAAGATGCAGCATTCACGTACGTTTTGTCGGCACATAAAAGATACTATTATCAATGGATGGCTTTCAAGTTAAAATATGCGACGTCACTTTCTGTTGGTGTGGTTTTAATAATGGCAACCATTCGGAAGATATGTGAGGAAGGCACATTATCGTGTAGCTTTGGCCATGTGGACAGTGAATGGAAGCGACGTTGGGCTAATAAATGCTGTGAAGTTGACCGGGTAGTGGTAGGTCGTGGTTTTGGAGGGCGTTTGTTAGCCGTATGCTATTTTATTATTTGGCGATGGTCTAAAGTAAAATGGTTGAATACACTGTATCGTCGTATGAAAAACATATCGTCTCGCTCAAATTAGAGAGTGCCGATCCTTTGAGGGGAGATTATCAGTTATCGGGTTGGTCGAAGCCCGATTTCCAGGTGTAAAGATTACTTTTGAAACGCAGCTTTGCAAGTTCTCTTTTTGTAAAAATTATCTGGAAAATTACAGATATTAAATTTGCAGACTCAAATACGAACAGAAACAGTTGGACAATTTGATGGAGCTATTAAATGTCAAGTAATAAGCAGCTGTGCCCTGGTCAATTTGACGGTTTAATGGGATGTTCACAAGCTGAACGTCTAAACCTCGTACGTAAGTTCCTGTGGCAGGTTAAGACAAACGGGCTGCGCCGTGCGTTTGGACTTACGGTGTCTAAAGCCAGGAGAGTTTTCAACATGAAGAGAAAAAACAAATCGAGTGTAATAGGGCAAAAAGAGCAGTCCACACACGATGAAGCCTTGAACCTTGAACCGGGTGAACTGGTTGAAGTGAAATCCGAGGAAGAGATTTTGGTTACTCTTAACCAGAAGGGAGAGAACAAAGGATTATTCTGGATGCCCGAGATGCGGAAATTCTGTGGTAGGAGGTTCAGAGTCTTCAAAAGACTCGAACGAATACTGCTTGAAAGTACCGGAGAATATAGAAAAGTCAAGAATACAGTATTGCTTGAAGGGGTCATGTGTGACGGCCAAGGTTTCTATGGCTGTGACAGATCTTGCTTCCACTTTTGGCGAGAAGCGTGGCTCAGGAGAGTAGAAAAGTAGCAATCTCGATTATTCGCAAATGTTCGGTCTCCTGTTTATCCGTCAGGATAGATGCAAGCAACCATTGGTTCAAACTGGGTTTTCGCCTTCCTAAGGTGTTGACTAACTGGTTAGGCTCGTTTCACCCCAGCATGAGAACGATACTACGCCGTTTTAAACAAAAGACGGCAAATCTTTGGACGGAGATTTTCAATTGATTACAAGAGAAGGATATAAGGTCCAGTCTTCCGACCAATGGAAGGTAGTCGTTGCGAGAGACGTCGAAGAGGTCGAAGCTATTCGTCCGATATGGGAGCAAATGCAACACGACGAGCCCCGGCCTGCACCTGATGCCGATATAGACAGATATCTCTCTGTTGTGGAGTCGATGAAAGAGACAGCACGACCGTATGTAATGGTCCTCTATTATGACGGCAATCCGAGAGCAATGGTAATGGGTCGCGTTGAAATGCGGCGGGTCACATGCCGGGTTGGATACGCGACAATACTCAAGCCATCGCTGCGTTGCTTGAGCATTATATATGGAGGAATCCTCGGACAGCCTTCAGGCCAGACGAGCGCCAAATTGCTTCAGGAGTTAACCAACATTCTAAAGCAAGGTGATATAGATGTTGTCTTCTTCAAGCAATTGCGGCTCGATTCTCCCCTATACCATCTAACCAGAACAACGCCCAACCTTTTGTGCAGATGCTATTCACCCGTGGTGAAACCCCATTGGCAGACGCGCCTGCCTGACAGTATGGAAGCGTTCTACAAAGACAAATCAGGCAGCCGAAAACGCTATCTACGGCGTTATACCGCGGCTTTAGAAAAGGCAGGTTCGGGTCCGGTTGAAATGGTATGTTATCGTTCTGAAGATAAACTCGACCACGTGATAAGCATCGCGTCCGAGATATCCGCCAAAACTTACAAACACGCTTTGAATGTTGGATTTCGTGATGACTATCTAACGCGGTCATTGTTGACCAAGACTGCAAAGCAAGGGAGGTTGAGAGCATACGTTTTATATGCCGGCGGCAAACCGTGTGCCTTTGAATTTGGCATTGAATATAGAAATGTCTTCTTTCCCGAACATATAGGTTACGATCCGCTCTTGCGATCCTGCAGCCCGGGCACCGTGCTCTTTATTAAAGTTGTGGAAGATTTGATAGAGAATTCCAATGTGAGAGTGTTTGATTATGGTTTCGGTGCCGCTGCGTACAAAGAAAGATTTGGCACAAATTCTTGGCCGGAAGCCTCGGTTTACATTTTTGCGCCAAGATTGTACCCGGTAATTATTAACATCTTGCAAAGCTCTGTGGGGAGTTTAAATGCAGGCCTACAGTATTTCATGCAAAAGATAGGTTCTGCGGGCTGGATCAAGCGACAATGGCGCAATTTGTTGCAGGCGAAGAATCCGGACAGCAAATGTGGAGTGGGGAGGTGATACGGAATTGTATTTGCATTGATCGGTCTGGTTATCCTCTTGGTCATCTTTTTTTATGTGAGTGTGCTTTTAATCCACGGAAGGCTCGCGAGACTGATGCTTGAAATGTAAAGCGATTCGATCAAACAAATAGCAGAGCATGGAAAAGAACTTGGGATATAATCAGAGGTTCTAACGTGCAGTTTAGTGGTGATTGCGAAATAGTTGCTGCGACAAACTTCGAGGAAATCGAAGCTATTCGTCCGATATGGGAGCAAATGCAACGTGACGAGCCCCACCCCGTTCCCAATGCTGACATTGACAGATACCTTTCCGTTGTCAAAACAAGTGGCGATGATGTGCAACCATATGTTATGCTTATGAAATGCGATGGCCACCCGGCGGCGATAACGATTGGCCGGATCGAAAAGCGTCGATTAGACTTCAAATTGGGATACAAAACGCTATTTAGTCCGGCATTGAGATGCCTGTCGATTGTATATGGTGGTATCATTGGCCAGCCCTCGGCTGAGCTTTGTCGGGCGCTGATTGGTGAGATAATGAATGTGCTGCGCCGCGGCAAGGCCGATTTGGTATTTTTTAACCGTCTGGGAATCGATTCTCCAATTTATAAGCTTTGTAAAACCGTGCCGGGTTTTTTTAGTCGAAGCCATTTTGCATCGGTAGAGTCACATTGGCAGACATACATACCGGATACGGTGGAAGAGTTTTACAGAAATATTCCCAATTCTCGCAAACGTAGATGGCGTCGTGATATTAGACAGTTGGAAAAAATAAGTTCTTCTGAGATTAAGATCGTCTGCTATCGCCAGCTTAGCGACGTTAATTACTTGATAGATATAGCTTGTCAGATAAAAGATTCAACATACAAACGTGGTCTTGCCGTGGGATTTACTGACTCCGATGTAAATCGCACCTTGTTAGAAAAGGCTGCCGAGGATGGCTGGTTAAGGGCTTATGTATTGTATGTGGGTGATGAGCCGTGCGCGTTCCAGTTTGATGTTCGATACGGAGAAACACAATTTACTGAGTTCGGTTCCTTCGATCCAAGATGGAGTCGTGGCAGTCCCGGTACGGTACTTTTGATCAAAGTACTTGAGCAGCTTTGCCTGGAATCCGAAGTGAAAATGATGGATTATGGTTTTGGCCATGCTTTATATAAGAGTAAATTTGGAACAAATCACTGGTTGGAAGAAAATGTCTGTATTTATGCGCCGAGACTGCGTCCCATACTAATCAACAT
>DAOVMB010000146.1 GCA_030630905.1 Sedimentisphaerales bacterium | reverse complement strand
GCCGCTCTTGGGATCGACAGAGCCTAATGTAATTGTTCTGGCTGATGCATTATCGGCACCCAATGGAATTGAATCGACCGCTTCCAATTGTTTGCTGTTCGATATTGTCACACTTGGTGTTTCAACCTTTTCATTAGCCGCTACATTCTGCAAGAGGATAATGTTGCGTCCTGTTTGCGATGAATCATCAAACAGTCCGGACTCGACAACAAGCCAGCCACAGAATAGGCAAAATCCAGCTACAACCAAAATCATATATCGCATATCTTATCTCTCACAGCAAATAGCGGCTATTTTTTTACAATAATCAATAGTAAATAATCAATTTCTTCTATCTTCCGCTCTGTAGTCGCTCGGCATGGAAGTTATCTAATTCTTTGATTGCCAGTATCTTTTTCATTGTAGTTTCAAAATCGTATTCGAGCCGTACAAAATGCACTTCGTTTTCTTTTACATAGACATAGCTTGCCCGGTTGTCCTTATCTCTTGGCTGCCCGACAGAGCCGATATTGATAATTGCCTTCTCGGTATCGATAATCGGGTAGACGTTACTAAGCTCTGCCGGCAGATAGAAATCCGGCTCATCAAGAAAGACGCCGGGCATATGCGTATGGCCTACAAAACAGGTGTGCTTGACACGCTCGAATAGCAGCCGAACCTTTAGCGGATTCGTATAAACATCATCAGGGAAGATATATTCGTTGATAGGTCTTCTTGGCGATGCGTGAACAAAATCGATTGTTGCCGAGCTTGCTCCCACTTTGCTTTTGAGCGTTCGCCTCATCGGCAGCTTGCCCAAAAAGTCCCAGCGTCTGTCTCGAGGCTGCTTTTCTTCTTCCGACTCTAAAGCCTCTCGAGTCCAGAAGCTCGCCTGCTCCGCTCCGTAATTGAAGTTTGTCGGTTCATAAAAAACTGCATAATCGTGATTGCCCAGAACGCACCACTTAGTCTTTTCGATAATCAGATCGAGACATTCCTTGGGATTTGGCCCGTAGCCGACCACATCGCCCAGGCAATAAATCGCCTTTATACCCCTCTTCTTAATATCAGCCAGAACCGTAGTTAAAGCTTCGAGGTTCGAATGTATATCGCTTAGTATCGCAAACATACACGTCCCTAACTAAACAAAAATAACTCTTTTTTTTACATGGAAAACTACTTAATAGCAGAAAAATGACAAAAATGCCAGGATATTTATTAGCTTTTCTCATATAATGGTAAGCATGACTCTTTTTGAAACTTGCGGGCTGGTAAAGAAATATTCGGGCAGGATCGTAGTTAACGAAGTATCAATTACGATCGAGGAACGAAGTATTGTCGGGCTTTTAGGCCGGAACGGGGCAGGCAAGACCACTTCATTCAGAATGATTATGGGGATGGTTACCCCGAACAGCGGTTCGGTGCTCTTTGAAGGTCGGGATATCACTAAACTGCCGATGTACAAACGCGCCCGCCTGGGGATTGGTTATTTGTCGCAGGAGCCGAGTATCTTTCAGCGCCTCAGCGTTCGTGATAATCTTCTTGCTATTCTGGAAACGATGTCTATCGGCAGGGCCGAGCGTAACGAGAAGGCAGATATGCTTATTGAGCGTTTCGCTCTGACAGAGGTTGCCCGCAGCCAGGGCAGATTTCTGTCCGGCGGAGAACGAAGAAAACTCGAAATCGCCCGGGCTATGGTAACCAATCCTTCGCTGATTCTTCTGGATGAGCCATTTAGCGGCGTCGATCCTATTGCCGTGCAGGATCTGCAGGAGGAGATCCGGCAGCTCGTTGCTTCCGGCGTGAGCATCCTCGTAACCGACCATAATGTCGAAAGGACGCTTGAGGTCGTCGATAAGGCCTACATTATCGACCACGGCAGGGTCATAGGAGCCGGCCCACCCGCTGAGATTATTCGTAACGAAATCGTCATAGACTCTTATCTCGGCAATACATTCGATGGCGACGAATTCGACGATATATAGCGTAAGGTGAGAACTGTGAATATAATTGCCAGCTACGAGCTGCAAAACTACAAAAGGCCGCTTATGTCTGGCTGATGCGGAATAGGGAAAATGATAGATATTGATAAATGTCGAATTACGCATTACCCGGCCGGGGTTTTGGGCAGGCGGGCCGAGCCGGTCGAGGAAATCAATGACAATATCCTTCGGCTGGTCGAGAAAATGATCGATATTATGCTGAAAAACAAGGGTCTCGGCCTGGCTGCTCCGCAGGCGGGCGTATCACTGCGGCTTTTTATTATTTCTCTGGACGGCAGCAGAGAAAATGTAAAAGCTTACGTGAATCCGACAGTAACGCCGATCAGTGAACTCGAGGCGATCGATGAAGGGTGTCTTTCAGTGCCGGGTATCTATACGAAGATTCGAAGATACAAAAAATGCGAAGTCACCGCCACCGACCTCGACGGCAACGAATTCACCGACCAGGCCGAAGGACTTTACGCCAGGGCCTTGCAGCACGAGTACGACCATATCGAAGGAATAACGATTGTCAATCGTATGGGTCAGACAGCCAGAATCGTACATCGAAGACAGCTCAAAAAATTCGAAGATCATCGTAAGCAATAAAAACCCTCTACTTTTGTCCGGCAGGATGAGCAATGAAAATCGTATATCTCGGCAGTGGTGAATTTGGCGTTGAATGCCTGGATGTTCTGAGCATCTCGGAGCATGATCTGCGATTTATCGTCACACAGCCACCCAATCCGGCCGGTCGAGGCAGAAAGCCCCACCCGACGCCGGTCGCCCGCTGGGCAGATGTACATTCGATCCCTTTTATCGAGGTAGATGATGTTAATACTTCTGAGGTTGTCGAAAAGATAGCCGGTTATGAGCCGGATCTGATCGTGGTCATTGCGTTCGGCCAAAAGATCGGTAATGAATTGACAAATCTGCCGCCGAAAGGATCTATCAATGTCCATTCCTCTTTGCTGCCGAAATACCGCGGCGCGGCCCCTATCAACTGGGCGATAATCAACGGCGAAACCACAACCGGCATCAGCATTATTACATTATCCGAAAAAATGGATGCCGGCCAAATCCTGGCTCAATCGCAGACTGATATCGAAGTCAACGAAACTGCCGGCCAATTGCATGACAGGCTGGCAAAAATGGCGGTGCCTCTCTTACTAAAAACCATCGACCAAGTCGCCGACGGCACGGCAGTTTATATCGAGCAGGACCATGCCAAAGCGACTCTCGCGCCAAAGCTGAAAAAGTCCGATGGTTTTCTGGATTTCGCCGAGCCGGCGGAGGTCCTGGCGAGAAAGATCCGCGGCTTCTGGCCGTGGCCTGGCGCTTCGGCCAATTACGTTTCACAGAAAACCGGCAAGTCGATACGAGTAACTTTTCGTTCTGCGTTCTGCGTTCTGCGTGCCGCAGAACTCCGAACTCCGAACTCTGAACGCGTAGGGGCGGTTCGCGAACCGCCCCTACCGGCCGGAACGCTTGATGAGAATCTCAACGTGATCTGTGGTTCCGGCTCACTGGAGATAAAAAAAATCAAGCCGGCCGGTTCGGCATTGATGGACTTCAAAGATTTCATCAACGGTCGGCAAACCCAGCCCGGCGATTTGTTCTTAAAGATAGACAAATAGTTTTAAGTTTTTAGTCTTTAGTTTTGAGTTGTGGAATCGCCGCAAAGCGGCAATGACTTCCTTAACTCAACATTCAAAACTCAAAACTATTCAAACGTTGTGGGGATTCACAGGTCGAGTATGGCTGATCAAAAATTTAAATCCGCGCGTACTATCGCAATTGAGGTCCTGAACCGGTGTGATCCGAAAAGAAATTATGCCGGTTCGATATTAGACGCGGTACAGCACGAAACCGACCAAAGGCAGCGGGCGACCGACCTTGTCTTTGGGACGCTGAGAAATCGCAGGGCTATCGATGCGGTAATCGCCACGTTTTCCGGACGGCCTGTCGAAAGGATTCAGGGTAAGCTGCTCAATATCATCCGCATCGGGACCTATGAGCTGATCTATTCTCCTTCGACCGAACAGTATGCCATCGTCAACGAGGCGGTCCTGAACGCCAAAACCGCAGGGGGTGACAAACAGGCAGGCTTTGTAAATGCAGTCCTGCGGCAAATCACGAGGCACATAAGCAATCGCTCAAGTACGGGCGGTTCGCGAACCGCCCCTACTAAAAACTTAAAATTTGATGACGACGAACGCACGCTTCCGCAGAGTCCTGTGACCGGCTGTGAATTCGATATTTCTTTCCTGCCGGACCGCCGGATATGTCCCGCCGAATATCTCAGCACCGTTTTTTCGCTGCCCGAATGGCTTGTAACTAACTGGCTTGCCGAATTCGGCGAGGAATCGACCCTGCAGATTTGTTTTGCATCGAATCGAAGACCAAGCGTTTATATCAGACCCAACAGGCTCAGAACAACGATAGAAGCTTTAACTGAAAAATTGGGTGCCGCTGAAGTGGGATTTGAGATCGTCCCTGATGCAGAAATGATACGAATCAAAAGCCCGCGCGATGTAACCCAGCTTCCCGGATTTACCGAAGGGCAGTTCACTATTCAGGATATTACGGCCTCAAAGCCGGTAGGGGCGATTCGCGAACCGCCCCTACGCGTTCTGCGTTCTGCGTTCTGCGTTCCGCAGCACGGAGTACGCAGCACGCAGCACGAGTTAATTCTTGATCTCTGTGCAGCACCGGGTACCAAGACGACACAGTTGGCCGAAGTAACCGGTGATTCGGCGAAAATTGTCGCGACCGACATCGACAGCAAGCGGCTGGAAATGGTCAAAGAAAATGTCGCTCGGCTCGGTATAAAGAGCGTCGATATCTTACCATACGAGCAGCTTCTCAATTGTAATGGCGGTTCGCGAACCGCCCTTACTACAGCCAATTCTCAATTCGATTGCGTTCTGCTGGATGTGCCGTGCTCGAATACAGGTGTGCTGGCAAGGCGTGTTGAGGTCCGCTATCGCATCAATCCGGAAACGATCAGAGAACTGGCCAGGGTACAAGGTGAGCTGCTAAGGACCGCCTCAGGCTTAGTCAAGCCGGATGGGAAAATCTGCTACAGTACTTGCAGCATTCAAAAGTGCGAGAACAGCGAACTCGTCGAAGACTTCCTGAAACAAAACCAGAACTTCGCTCTCGAATCTGAGCAGTTAACGCTGCCCTCAGCCGAGGGTTTTGACCACGATGGCGGATACGCCGCAATCCTCACCAAACGCCAAACTCAAAACTAATCCCAATCCGGTCCTTCGGAGTCGATCTCTTCGTGGAGTTTAGCGAGAGTCTTCTTCATGGCTTCAAGACGCTGGGGTCGGCTGTCGGCAAGATTATGCTCCTCGGCGATATCTTTTCGCAGGTTGTACAGTTCGAACTTTGTCATTTCATTGTTGGCGAGAATCTTCCAGTCGCCCTGTCGCATCGCCACGGTGAATGGCTTGCTCAGCGCGTGGTTGTATCGCCAGTACAGCGGCACTTTACGTTTGAGTTTTCCGCCCCTGAAAATCGGCAGAAAGCTCGTGCCGTCGATTGGCCTGTCGGCGGGCACTTCGGCGCCGGCCATTTTGCACAGGCTCGGCAGAATATCCGTCCCGTTAATAGGCTCGTGACATACGGACCCAGACCTGGTCCTGCCGGGCCAGCGGATAATTCCCGGCACGCGAATCCCGCCTTCGTACATGTGCAGTTTCATCCCTCGCAGCGGCCCCGGCGAGCCGAACGAGCGATTCGCACCGCGATAACGGTTCAGTGTCTCCGGGCCGTTGTCGCTGGTGAACATTACGAACGTTTTGTCTCGCAGCTCCATCTCGTCAAGTGTACTAATCAATCGTCCGAATGCATGATCCATCTGTGTGACGTTGCCATAATAGATGGATTTGTTCTTATTTTCGTACATGGCCATGAACTCCGGCGAGGTTGCGATAGGCTCATGTGGAGCGTGAAACCACACGAACAGGCAGAACGGTTTCGAGCTGTCCCACTTAGTGCCGAGCCAGTCGATGGCTTCCTGCACAATCAGTTCCGAGGAGTATCCCTCCAGTGGGCCGACCCGCTCGCCGTTACGGATGAAATTTTTTGGATTGTGGTGCGACGGGCCGGCGTTGTTTTGCGTGGAGAACCAGTGCTCGAAACCGTGGTCGTCCGGCTGGGGCTGCTCGGGCGAATTGAATTTGCCATTGCAGTGCCACTTGCCCGAGAGGCAGGTCGCGTAACCACTGTCTCTCAGCAGCGTAGCGACCGTCTGCTCCTGTCGCCTGAGATGCATCGGATTGTTGCCGGGAATCCAGTCGTATATGCCGCAGCGGTGGGGCGTGCGGCCGGTAAGCATTCCCGCCCGGGCCGGCGAACAAACAGGAGCCGCTGCATAGCAATCGGTCAACCTTATGCCCTCGGCGGCAAGCATGTCCAGGTTCGGTGTCTTGATATGCGGATGACCATAGCAGTTCAGATCCCCGTAGCCCAGGTCGTCGCATAACACGATTACAATGTTGGGTTTGCTTCCGGAAATCTCCGACTCGGCCTGACCGGATATAATCGTGCATCCCGGTAAAGCCACCGAGGCGGCGCCTAAACCCATCATTTTTAGAAAATCACGTCGGTTCTCTTGGCCCATTATT
>DAOVMB010000053.1 GCA_030630905.1 Sedimentisphaerales bacterium | reverse complement strand
GTCCCGAACTTCGCCGACCATTATCACGTCCGGGTCCTGACGCAGCACATGCCGAAGTGAGGTCGCAAAAGTCATTCCTTTTTTAGTAGCAACTTGAATTTGACTGATTCCTTCGAGCTGATATTCAATCGGGTCCTCTATGGTTATCACGTTTTTCTCAGCCGAGTTAATCCTGTTAAGGCAGGCGTAAAGGGTGGTGCTTTTCCCGCTGCCCGTTGGGCCGGTTACGAAAATCACCCCGTGAGAGCGGTTTAGCAGAGAGTCGAATTTTTTCAAATCATCCCCCCGCAGACCCAGCTCGTCTAATCCGAACAGGCCTGTGCTTTTGTCGAGCAATCGCAGGACGCTGCGTTCGCCGTAGCTGGTTGGCACGGTGCTGATACGCAAATCGACTTCCCGCTGGCCTAAGCGAACACTGCACCTGCCGTCCTGTGGAAGCCGGCGCTCGGCAATGTCCATACCCGCCATAACCTTGATACGAGAGATAATCAATGGCAGGACATTTCTGTTCAAACTCAGCGAGTCATATAAAATACCGTCAATACGGTAGCGAATCTGAATCTTTGCCTCGTAAGGATGAACATGAATATCACTGGCCCGCAACTGCAGGGCGCGAAAGAGCATATCATTGACCAGCCTGATAACCGGCGGTCGATTTACTACGTCAAGCAGATCGTCCGAGGTTGAAACCTCATCGATGAGCTGGTCGAGATTTTGCGAATCAAGCTCTTCCGCCACTTCCTCGATGACTGTTGACTTCTGCTCATAGGCGATATCTATTACAGAAGTAATGGCAGCCCGGGTGGATACTGCCGCCGTTACAGGCAAGCCCGTCATCTTCGATACGTTGTCCAGAGCATTCGCATCGAGTGGCCTGGATAAGACCACTGTAAGCTCACCATTATCAGCATCAGGTTTTATTCCGACAAGGTAATGGTGTTGAGCATACATTGCAGGGACGGCTTCTATGAATTCCACAGGCACGGTTTTAGCGGATATTTCCGGCAAGAACTCCCAGCCGAGCGCTTCGGCAAACAGCCTTAGTACGGCGTCTTCCGTAAAGTAAGGGCAGTTGAGCAAAGCCTCGTCTATTCGCACCTGACCGGTATTCTCTTCGAAGAACCCAGCCAATCGCTCAGCATCAACAAGACCGGTCCGCTTGGCAGTTTGTAAAAGCAAATCTTTCATTACTATTGTGCATCGAGAACTTTGAACGGCTCCACTTGCTTTGGTTTTATGCCCGGCCATTCCTGATAGCTTTGGAATTTATCCTCAAATTCCTCAAACGCAATTTTATTTCTCTCAGATATTTGCTCAAGGTCCGGCAGCCCGGCAAAGGCCTCATCGGGTCTCAATATCTCAGCTTTAACAAATATATACAGTCTCGTATCTTCACTCCTGTTACCAATTGATCTAAAGAGTCCACCTACAATCGGGATGTCGCCCAGCAGGGGTACCTTCCAGGTTTGTTTCAGTTGATCTAACTGTATTATGCCTCCAAGAATTATCGTGCTCTTGTCAGGGACTGTAACTGTTGTCTCAATATTGTTCTCTTTCTTTGGCGGTGGCGGCTTATTCTCGACGCCAGTAGGAGCTCCTTGACTTGAACGTGTCATGGATATTTCAAGACGAAGCAGGTCACCTTTGCTTATATGGGGCGTTATATCAAGTTCGATACCGGAAGGAAATTCATCGAAGGTAAAGCTTGTACTCAGAGTAGATTCACCGGTAGTTGTAACAGACGAGGAACTCCTGGATACGTATATGGTATTGGTTGCATCGATATGTCCCAGCTCATTATCGTTAACGAGAATCTTCGGCTTGGCGAGGACACGGCCGTAACCCTTTTCCTCCATGGCAGTCAATAGGACGTTGATGTGCTTGTCACCATAGAAACCGGTTCTGTTGGTGCTCTGGGATTGAAAATCAATAAAGCGGTCTGGTGGGCTACCTTTTTGCCCCGTGAGCGCCTGAACCAGATTCACCGGGGCGTCTCCCATTAGAGCGCTTGTCAGACCCGATGTTTCAGTCAAGTCCGGGAAGCTCGATAGGATGTTGAGGTCGTAATCAAACATACCGGACTCGCTGATTTCGACAAGCGTGACATCTATAAGTACCTGGGGTCTTCTCTTGTCTAATTGTTCTATCAGGTTTTTTATCCATTCCTGATTTTTTTTGCTCGCATATACAATCAATGAAAAAGTATTAGGGTCCGGAACTATCGTTATTTGTTCTTCCTGCTTTTGTCTGACGCTTTCAACCTTGCCTTCTTTGTCCAGAACACTCTCTTGAATAAGCGGCTCCAAAATATCAGCCAAATGTTCCGGCGACTGGTTTTCGAGTGGATAGATTTTATAAGGTATATCCTGTTGGTCTGTTTCAGCGTCCACATAGCTTATAATCTCTGCTATCTCAATATGCTGCTCGGCCGTCGCATTAACCAGCAGTGAATTTGTCGGTTCAACTATCACAACTTGCGGCTCTTCCGAAAGAGCCTCGGTTGATGTGCCGGCCATCTGAGTTCTGCTAAGCGTCGATGCCCTGGAAGCCGCGGCAGATTGTGACGTTGGGGGTTTGGCGCCAGTGGTAATTCTTGAAGAATAAGGACTCGTAAATCTGGGGCTAATAATGCCAAGCTCTTCCAATTGCTTCTTTACATCCTCAGCGTCAACGTGATTTATTTTGTATACTTCCAGGGACCGTAGGTCCTGCTGCACCACATCAAGAGTATTTATCAGCTCCTCGACTTCATCTAATTGTTTATCAAGTCCTATCATCAGAATCCGGTTTGTTCTTTCGTCGGCGTCGAGATATACGGTGGGTAGTGTTGACACCGGTTGTTGGCCCGTGGTTGGTGTTCTCGTTGTCGTTCTTTTCCTTACTGCCGCGGCCTGCTGTGCCTGTTGGACTCGTCGCTGATATTGGGCTGCCGTCTCGGTCGCCCTCTTCGGACTAATCCTAGGTGTTACCGCCGGTGCAGCCGATGCGGCAACAGTAATGGATATTGTACCTAATTGTTCGGCAAGGCTTTGGAGCTTTGGAGAAAGCGTCTCAGCCATTGTGTACTGCAACTGCCTGAACCTGAACTTTTTTGGCTCTCCCGGTCTGTCGACAATGTTCAAAAGTGCCTGTATGCGTGCCATACGGTGGGCATACCCGGTGAGGATGAGGGTTTTTGTTTCGGGAATCGCAGTTATACTCGTAGTGAGCTTCATTCCAGTCAAAAGATTTTGTGCAGTGGTTGTATCTATATGTTTTAGTTTTAAGACACTTTGGACGATTCCGTCGCCGTGCTCGATTTTGCCTTCGCCCATTTCCAGCAATACAGGATCGATGTCCAATACGTTTTCCGCTGGTGCGATCGTGACGAGATTGCCCTTGCCGCGGGTCATCGCAAGCTTTTTGAACTTCAGCACCTCTTCGAGCAAAGGATACAAATCCTTTACCTTGATGGGGCCTCGAAACTTGCCGTGAGGATTGATTGTCACTTCCTGGATGACGTCTCTCTCATCGTACATGAAGTCCAGTCCCAAATATGGGCCCACCAAACCCAGGAATTCGACGACTGTAAGCTTTTGACGCTCGGCCAAAGCCAGATTAACGACTTGCTCTCCGTCGATAAGCGGTGGCATATCTTCATCCTGGTTGTCTATAGACGGTTCCGGTGTCTCTTGCTTGACTACGGTTGCGACGGCGTTTGGTTCGGTTTTGACCTTACCGCTTGCTGTAAAAAGGAATCTCGCTTCACTTGGTTCGATTAATTCAGAGGGCTTCCGCTTTGCTGGAGATTCCGGTTTATCCTGTTCTTTCGGCATATTCTGTGCTTTAAGCTTACCTGAATTCTGCAATTGTCCTATAACAGAAACGATTTTCTCCAACAAGTTGACCGGTGCAACAGCAATCACAACCTCATTGTGAATATCTATAATTGCTTTAGTTTTCGCATCCTTATGCGGCGGATTGGAGAAGCTTCCGATCGATATTCCCCTGGTTAAGCTGGGATTGAATTTCGCTGCAATCTGCTCGTTAGATGGCATATTCCTGGCCGCTGAGACGGGAAGAATCGCTTTTACGACAAATTGCTCCGGCCCATCGACAAGATCGAGAATAGCCTTTGCTTTGGTTAGTTCACGCGGCTCGGCTGTTACCAAAAGCGCCGACGAAGCGGGGAAATGCGTAACCGTGCCTGTCATAGCCTCGGCAAGGTACTTCTTGCCTTGCTCAACGGATAGGTGTTTCAAAGGAAAAATTATGTATGCGGGTTCCCTGGGAACTCCTGTTTGCTCGGCAGCAAAAAGGCAATTATTGAATATCAAAAGAGCTGCTGTAAAAACAAAAATCCAATTGTATCCCCCATGAGAACAACGCTGCTTTGTCATCATGAAACACCCCTTCGTCCGTTAGATCAAGATATCAATCCCTTCCCCACAGCCTCACTTTTACGAGGCAAAACAACGGGGGCCGGTTTTATAGTAATAACTATTAAATCAGACACAAAAAAAGGACAAAAGTTCCCGATTTTCAGGTAAAAAAACGCCAATATGTTCACTAATATGGCATGGGGCTATTTTTCAGCCGATGTGTTTGGTTCGGGTGGATTAACTTCTACTTTGCCCTTTTTCGCTTCTTCGGCACTCACACGAGTAGATTTAAATTTGGAAATGAGTTCCGCTATCCGGGCAGATCTTTCTTCGCTGCTGAGTCCCGAAGCGGTTTTATCCGACATAGAATCTCTCTGTAAATCTTTAAGCCTGTTTACGAGTTCCCCCATTTTTTCTTCGTTATCCCCGCTTTTTCCCAGTTTCCGAGGCGTACTTATGGGCCGTGTAATGCCGGCGGTAATTTTGCCTGAAGACGGTAACGAGGGCCTTGCACGGCTTAGGCTACCTGTCTTTGTGGAAACAGGTGATGATCGATTGAAAATGCCCGTTTCCGGCTTCTGCTCAACCGGAATCTCAAACGTCTTATCGCTGCTTTTAACAACAATAAGGCCGTCTTTTACCTGCTCAATAAGCAAATGGCCCACCTTGCCGGACTGCCGAACCCAGTGTCGTCCTCTGCCTGGCTCGTCAATCAACGCCTGCGACAATTCCGGATTTCCTGCACAGTAACTGGTGCCAAAAACTTTGAATTTGGGTGTAACAGACACTCTGCTTGAAATAGTCGTCTTGGGTCCTATCGAAGTCTTCTGCACCGTTGTTTTGAGCGGATTCAAATACAATGCAAAAGCCTCTGCCTGCTCGACAAGCGGTGATACCCGGCTCTCACCTGTTTTTGCCTTGCTATCCGCAACGTCCTCGAACTTTTCTCTCACACTCGGTAGGCTGAGAAATTCATCGATACTCTCATCGCTGCGAACACCGTAAACCACAGGAAAAACAAAGAAAACACCTGCCAGAATCGCTGCTACAACACTTGTTATTCGCAATGTCTTTATCATATCGGTATCGAAAGCACACAAGTCAGTTAAAGTTTGCACTAATACTCTTGTGCTCTTATGCTCTCTTTATTTGACATTACCGGCAGCGTTTGGTTCCCTCCAATGCTGAATTTTCTCCATAAAAGCATTCTCATTGCCCGCGTAGTCGCCGCTGTGATCGGGCGTATGGCAGTCTATGCAAGTCGATTTCGGCTCAGTAAGCTCGGTCGCACCGGTAGTGAGGATATGTTCTGAGCCTGGTCCGTGGCAGTTCTCGCAGCCGACGTTTATTAAATGCCCGGTATCCTGCCGGGAAATAAATCCGCTTTCGTAGTCCATACCGATGACGTGGCAGACAACACATTCCGGATCGAACTGAGAACCGGCTTGCTCAAGCGTCGAATAGGCCCGTGCATGGACATTACTGTTCCACTTTTCATATTCGTATTCGTGGCAGGATTTGCAGGATTTCGAGCCGGCATATTCCAGACCGTCCGGCAGGGCAAAGCGTGGATGTTTCTCCAAAAGGTTCCTGTCTTTGACAATTTGCTGATAGTCTTCGTACAGTTTGACCAGAGATTCGTCCTTTCGCAAGCTTTCATCGACGGGTAACGCTTTAAACGCCAATCTTAGCGGCTGGCCGACTCTGGCAGGGGCTGTTACTTTCAGTCTACATATATATCTGCCGAAACGTCCTACTGAGAAAGCCAGTGGCCGTTTGTTCGGATTGCCGATCACGACCGGTTCGTCAGATTCGGATGGGCAGACAACGCAATCGACAAATGGGGCCGCTTTGGCGATGGACTTAATAGTTCCGGGATCGTTATTGCTCAGGATCAGGATATTGAGAGTCGGCACACCGGACGGCACGGCGAAAAGCTCCCCGATTTGCTCGATCGGGGTTGACTCCGGGTCAAAGGCCGCTACGGTGGAAAGCACGGTTCTGCCTTTGAGTAAGAGTTCCTTTGTAAACTTCGCCGGTACATTCATCTCAGACGTACTGTGAGGACTTATGATATTAAAGGCCGACTCAATATCCTCAAGCAGGTTGAGATTTCTGCCTATTTCGATGTCTTTCTCACTTAGACTGACTAAATCATAATCAAGCTCTTGAAAGGCCTGGATTATGATATGGTACTTGATCAGGGCCTGCTCGCTGTCGCTTTTCACAAACGAACCCGTGTTGATTATTAATCTTTTCTGTTCGGGCACAGTATTGAGTACGGCTGAGCGTCTATCGAATCCACCGAGTTGCCCGCCTGAACAACCACAGGGCTTCAATTCTCCAAGCTCGTTACCGGTTAAGAAAACAGTGAGCGAATCGACCATCGAACGCTCTTTTTCATATTTTGGAGTTCTCTTCGAGGTTCTCAATACACAAGAAGCCCCTACTGTTAAGATACAAATGCAAGTTATTAATCGCTTCATATATCAGCCATCTTTTATTCTGCACATAAAAAGCCCTTCGCTTATTTCAGTGATCGGGATTTAGCTTTCAGTCAGTACGGCCGGGCCGGATCAACACCGAATTGGCACATCAATATCTAATCGCTTTGGCTGGGCTTTTCAAGTGTGCTTTCTTGCGTTTTAGCTTTGGCTTTTCTTTTTGTATAGTAGCCGTTACAGCGAATTGGCAACTTCTCGCCGCCCTTAATACTTACTGAGAACAAGTCAGTGAATCTTGTTTTACCTTCGGCGGCCGGTGGTGTTATTGCAACTTCAAGCTGATAGCCATTGCGAATTTTCTTCTTCTCCAGAATCTTCACGGCAACAATACCGTTCTTCGACGACACCGATCCAATCTCAAAGTCCTTTCCATAGTTGTTGAGCACCGAGATTTTCCTTACTATCGGTTTGTCCGGTTCAGCATTAAAAATTATAAGCATACGCGGATTAACCGTATATTTTGGCACCACGCTATATAGAACAATGGCGGCGTTTCCCTGGGGATGATTAAGGCTGATATTGATACGCCCTTTGAGATTTTTTTGAAGTTTTTCCGTATCGATCTTTGGTTCGAGAACAAATTTCGTTGCTTCTACTTTCGGATCATAATCAGCCGTGACGCAATCGGCGGTCGATTTGAATCCTGTTATTGAAAATGGACGATTATCAATGCTGCTGATTGTAATCTTCGGGCAGCCTGCGTTGTCCTCATCAAGGAAAAGCTTCAATCTCTTCGGCTCCCAGTCGATTTGCAGCACAACTTTGGCTTTAATGGTGAGGTTAATCGCAGGGGTATTCGGATCGTTGCTGTGCACAACTACTTGTCGTGTCATCGTGCTTTCCCGAGGCCCTGAGTTCCATTCGACTTCCAATGTCCCGCTCTCACCCGGTGCATATTCCATCTTGTCCAGCTTGGTAACTATCCCACAGCATCTGGCAACCTTCGTTATCTTCAGTAAGGTTTCCCCGGCGTTTGTGAATTTGAACTGGCCTGTTTGCTTTGCGCTCGGGCCGACTTCGCCGAAGTCGTAGACCAATTTTTCAAACTTGATTTCCGGCAGGGATTTTCCTGTTAGTTTGGCCTGCTCCTGACAGCCAATCTGCAAAAACGACACCAAACCACAGATTACACAAATCATCTGTGAAGTATGTATTTCGAATTTTCGTTTCATATTATCATCTCCAAATCAGATTGTGATGTAACCTTCGTCCAATTAACGACCTATAGTTTAATGAAAAAGATATCTTTAAGCAAGGATATTTCAGTTAGAACCGATATCAAATCGGCCGGCAACTCCGTCAGAAATGACACGCTAACGATCTTTACTGTATTTCAGGTTTGGGCTTTCTTTTTGAATATCGTCCGTTACAGCGAATTGCCAGCTTCTCGCCGCCCTTAATATTTACAAACAATTCATCCTTGAAATTTGTTTTATTCTCGACTGCCGGAGGAGTTAATTCCACGTCAAGCTGATAGCCGTTAGTAATTTTCCTCTGCTCCAGAACTTTGATGCCAATAATATTGCCCTTTGAAGATACCGATTCAATCTCAAAATCCTTACGATAATTATTGAGCAAATCGACTTTCCTTACTATCGGCTTTTCCGGCTCAGCGTCCCAAAGAATGATCATAGATGGTCTAACTGTATATTTTGGCAGCACGCTAAAGAGAATCGTGGCGTTTTTCCCTTCCGGATGTGTCAGGTTAATATCGATACACCCTTTGAAATTTTTTGGCATTGCTTCGATATTGACCCTGGGTTCAAGAATGAACTTCGTCGCTTCCACCGACGAATCATAATCGGCGGTAACGCAATCGGCGGGCGATTTAAATTGAAGTATTGAAAAGGGCTGATTGTCGAGACTGTTGATAGTAATTTTCGGACAGCCGGCATTTTCCTCATCAAGAAAAAGTCTCAGACTCTTCGGCTTCCAGTCAACTTGCAGCACGACTTTGGCCTTAAGGTTAAGTATAGTCTGAGGCGTTATCGGGTCGTTGCTGTGTATCGTAAGTTTGCGCCTCATCGTGCTTTGCCGGGGTCCCGAGTTCCACGCTACTTTCAATGTTCCACTTTCGCCCGGCGCATATTCCATCTTGTCCAAATTCGTGACGATGCCGCAGCATCTGGCAACCTTCGTGATTTTCAGTAAGGCTTCTCCGGTATTTGTGAACTTGATCTGGCCTGTGTTCTTCCTGTTAGGGCCAACTTCGCCGAAATCATAAACTACGTTCTCGAACGTTATTCTTGGCGAGGGTTTATCGGATTCGGCAGCAAATTCAGACTTTTTCTGTGCTTTCAGGGCTTCATTTGTCGACTTTGTCTGCTCTTGACAGCCGGTTTGTAAGAACAATACACAGATGAACAGAAGAACAGCAAAAACAAGGCACTTTCGTTTCATATTTATATCTCTTAATCAGACTATTGTTTATAACTTTCGACCAACTATTGGTCCTTAGTTTAGCCTAAAAGCCGTTTCCAGGCAAGGAATTGCCCGGCGAAATAGACAAGGGAGTGGGCTGGTAATTATCCTGGTTCCGGCGTATAGCTATCGTCGCTACGTCCGAGAAATCTGTGTCATTAGAAGTTCTTCTCAACTGCTTCTAAAGGCTCTTCCTCTTGCGTGACCGCGAGTCGTGATTGGCCTGCCGGGCATTGTTGAGTTGTCCACTGATCGCCATATCTCTGAAGTCAGCCATTGGATCATAGAATTTACTGCTCAGATCAACGGTGTTGACCGTCAGACCCGGGCG
>DAOVMB010000203.1 GCA_030630905.1 Sedimentisphaerales bacterium | reverse complement strand
GCGAGACAACTCTTAGCACGCCATTCTTGTCGGCACGCGTCGCAAGGCGGGTGAGTATCCTCTGCTTTTGCCAATCGGAGAGACTCCCGCAATTAGCCACATCGAAAAACAGCGTTACCCGAGTATTGACCTTGTTGACATTCTGTCCCCCCGGCCCGCTGCTCCGGGAGACCTTGAAAACAAGCTCATCCTCTGAAATAGACATGTCATTAGTAATTTCAATCATCGTATCTGTCTCTAAACTACTCGGCTTGCCACTGGACGATTCCGTAAAATAATGCAGCCTACCGCCATTGCGGCAAAACTTAGCGTCATAAAAATCCTGCGCCCTGTCGCAGACTCAAAATCCGGAGAAATTAGAATTGGCTCAGGAAGCGCAGGTCGTTTTCGAATAGCAGGCGGATGTCGGTTATGCCGTACTTTCGCATGGCGAGGCGTTCTATGCCGAAACCGAAGGCCCAGCCAGTGTATTTTTCGCTGTCGATTCCGACGGCGTCGAATACATTCGGATCAACCATGCCGCAGCCGCCCATCTCGACCCAGCTTTCTTCGCCGCTTTTGTTTTTCAGCAGCAAATCGACCTCGGCACTTGGCTCGGTGAAGGGAAAGAAGCTCGGCCGGAATCGCCATTTCGTATCGGGGCCGAAAAAGGTATGGATAAACTGCTCGATAGTGGTCTTCATATCGACCATGCTGACACCCTCATCGACAACGAGGGCTTCGAGCTGATGGAACATATACATGTGTGTCGCATCGACGGTGTCAGGGCGATAGACCCGCCCCGGCGCGACAACCCGAATGGGGGGCTTCGTGCGCTCCATCACGCGAATCTGGATCGTCGAAGTCTGGCTCCGCAGCAGGGTGTCATCGGAAACATAGAAGTTATCCGAAGGATCCCTCGCCGGATGTTCGGGGCCGATATTCAGAGCTATGAAATTATGCCAATCATCCTCGACCTCGGGGCCGTAAACGACGCCGAAACCCATTCGGCCGAATATTTCCAGCAGTTCACCTAAGGTCTGCGTAATGACGTGCGTCCTGCCGATCCCGACGGGTATGCCCGGCAGAGTGACATCTACCAGTTCCTTTGGTTTGCCCTGCTGCGCATGAAGAGCGTTTTTCGCCTCTTCGAACGCGGTGGTTACATCTTTTTTAACCTTGTTGGCAAGCTGACCGGCCTTTGGCTTTTCCTCGGGCGGAAACTTTCCGATCTGGCTGAGCATTTGTGTAACCTGCCCTTTGCGGCCCAGATACTTTATACGGAATTCCTCCAGAGCGGCAAGGTCGGTAATCTTTTGCAGCTCAGCAAGAGCTTCTTCGCCGGTTTTTTCAAATTGCTCAAGCATTTACTCGTATATCGTATGTCGTATATCGTATGTCGTGAATCGTGACACAAGGCCCAACTTACGATTCTCTATTTTATCGGGTCTTTTGCAGCTTCGACAATCGCGTCAAAGGCCTTCGGGTCGTCAATGGCAATTTCGCTCAGCATTTTCCGATTCAGGGCAATATTCGCCTTTTTACAGCCGTTAATGAATTCACTGTATCTGACGCCCCGCTGCCGGCATGCTGCGCTTAATCGGGTAATCCATAGGCCCCGGAAATCGCGTTTTCGGCGTTTTCTGTCGATTCGAGCGTTGACTGCCGCCCGTACACCGGCTTCTTTGGCCAGCCGATACAGCCGGCCGGCGGAACCGCGGTGGCCTTTTACTGCTTTGAGGACTCGTTTTTTTGCCTGGCGTCTTGCAGCGCCTTTTCTAACTCTTGGCATTTCAGCTTTCCTTTGAAATTTATTGATTTTTATGACCCGCTGGCGGCAGCTGAATGAGAGCCGAGAAGCAAGCCTATTCAATTGATTATTGACTATTTTCTATTGAATATTTTTTCACTGTATCTCTATTTGCAGAGTTTAATCTTTGCTGTTTCAGCCATTTTAGTGCTCACAACATCCATGCTGCTGACGCGCCTTCGGCGTTTGGCGTTTTTACCACTCATTAGATGCCCGCCACCGGTGCGTTTGCGTTTGACCTTGCCGGTAGCGGTAACCTTGACTCTTTTGCTCAATCCTTTATGGCTCTTCTGTTTAGGCATTTAACTATTTCCCTTAATAGAATATATCCGACTTCACGCATCGAAAAAGCTATTTATTAACAACATTTTCGGTGCTAAGAAAATATAAGTTCATTAGTTTACGCTATTTTCCGCATCAGTTCAATATCATAACCCATTTTCTCGAAAAAAAACAGGAAAATCCTTCTTCGGAACTTTTCATCTCAACCAGCTAAAAACAAGCACCCGAGCCGAAACACCCCGGTAACGTTTCGAAATTGGCTTTGATTATGACCAGATGATCAGAAATGTGAGAAAACCTGTGCCGGGACAAGCGAAATGTCCTGATAGTTAGCTATTTTGGGACAAGCAATAAAGTCATCCGCCTGTGAGCCATTCTTGCCGGCCGTTCGATCTTCGCCATATCCTGCAACGATTCGGTAATCTCCTCGAGTACTGCATAGCCGCGATCTCGGTGCAGCATCTGGCGTCCGCGAAAGAACATTGTGAATTGTACTTTATGGCCTTTTTCCAGAAACTCACGCCCGTGATTGAGCTTCATTTCCAGGTCTCGCTTGTCGGTTTCAGGCCTAAGTCTGATTTCCTTTAGTGTTGCGGTATGACGGGAGCTTTTCTTATGAGCCTCGCGAGTCTTGCGCTTTTGCTCATACAACCACTTGCCGTAATCCATTATGCGGCAAACCGGCGGGTCGCTCGTAGGGGCAACCTCTACAAGGTCAAGTTCGGCATCACGCGCCCTGGACATCGCCTCATGTATATCTACGACCCCAACCTGATTGTTTTCTCCGTCAATCAGCCTGACTAATTTGGCCTTTACTCCCCCATTTACCTTTAATCCTCTTTTACTTATCGTGCGTCACCTTACCTTTCTATAAAGAAATAAATCCTTAAATGACTATCCTTAATTCAATTCACAATCGCTGATTGTAACTGATAAATCTCATAACGCCAAATCAATTTTTTTATCGGCTATTTTATTTCTGACATTCCTTAAAAAATCGTCAATCTCAACGGTTTTATTCTCTGTGATCCCTCGGATTCTAACGTTGACGGTGCCGGCCTCGGCTTCCTTCGGGCCGACCACCAGCATGTAGGGCAGCTTTTCACCGTGGGCCTTGGCGATTTTGGCGCCTATCTTCTCGTCCGAGTTATCTGTGCCGCAGCGCAGATTAGAATCTTTCAGCTTTCGCTCAACCTGGCTCGCGTAGTCATTGCTTTTTTCGCTTATCGGAAGTATTCTCGCCTGCTCCGGTGAGAGCCAAAGCGGGAAATTAGCACCATAGTGTTCTATTAGAATGCCGATAAAACGCTCGAAAGAACCCAAAACGGCCCGGTGAATCATAACCGGCGTCTTTTCGATATTATCCTTGTCAGTATAGGCCAGGCCGAATCGCTCCGGCATGGAAAAGTCCAGTTGAATCGTGCCGAGCTGCCAGGATCTTTTAAGGCAGTCTCTTATGTGAAAATCAATCTTCGGACCATAAAACGCGCCATCGCCCTCGTTGATTTTGTAATCGATTTTTTTCTGCTTGAGGGCGCCCTCGAGGGCGTTTGTAGCCGTCTCCCAAATTTCATCCGAGCCGATATGCTTATCGGGCTTGGTGGACAGTTCGATGTGAAAATCTTCGAACCCGAACGCCTGATATATCTCGAAAGTCAGTTCGATGACTCCAATGATCTCGGCCTCGATCTGATCGGGCGTACAGAAGATATGGGCATCGTCCTGAGTGAACTGCCTAACCCTGAAAAGCCCGTGCATGACACCGCTTGCCTCGTGCCGATGCACCAGGCCCAGCTCGGCAACGCGCATCGGAAATTCGCGATACGAATGCTGCCGGGTCTTGTAAACCAGACATCCGCCGGGGCAATTCATCGGCTTGATAGCGAAGTTCGTATTATCGAAATTAGTGAAGTACATATTCTCTTTGTAATTGTCCCAGTGGCCGCTCTTATGCCAGAGCTCCTCGTTGAGAATGATCGGCGTACGTATTTCCTCATACCCGTATCGATCATGAACGTTGCGCCAGAAATCCACGATGGCGTTCCAGATAATCATGCCTTTCGGGTGAACGAACGCAAAGCCGGGGCCGGCTGCGTTGAAACTAAACAGGTCCAATCGTTTGCCAAGAACACGGTGGTCCCGTTTTTTCGCTTCTTCCAATCTCTGCAGATAATCGTCAAGATCTTTTTTGGTCGGCCAGGCAGTGCCATAGATCCTCTGGAGCATTTTTTGCGTCGGGTCGCCATGCCAATAAGCGCCCGCGACGGACATGACCTTGGCGATTCCTACTTTTCCCGTGCTGGGCACGTGCGGGCCCCGGCACAAATCCTCGAAGCCGTCTCCGTGCATATAAAAACTAATAATGTCACTGTCTGCGTGGCTTATATTGTCGGTCTTATATTTATCGCCCGTCAGCTTCCGGGCGGCCTCGGCCCTGGTCATTTCCTTGCGAGCAAACGGCTTGTCGGCTTTAATGATTTCGGCCATTTTCTTTTCAATGCGCTCGAAATCGCTCGGCCGAATCGGCTCATCAAGATCTACGTCATAGTAGAATCCGTCTTCGACCGTCGGGCCATAAACCAGTTTCGTTTCAGGCCAAATGCTGCATATCGCTTCGGCCATGATATGTGCGCAGCTATGCCGCATCACTTCAAGGCCTTCATCGTCTCGTAGAGTAATGATTTGAACTGCAACCTCGCCGTTGAGAGGCGTGGATAAATCGACTAATCGGCCATTTATCTTCGCGGCCACGGCAGCTTTTGCGAGTCCCGGCCCTATCTTTTCAGCCAGTTGCTTCGCCGTCGCGCCCTCAGTAATCTCTAATATGCTGCCGTCGGGCAGCGTAACTTTTGCCATAGATATATCCGGTATTTCCAATCTTTCTATGCTCAGATCCTTATTTAGCGTTAACTAATGGGAATTTAACCCAGTAATCCAAATCTGTCAACATTATTTATCTTCCGATTTTTGTTGCTATATAGCGATATTTCCGGTATAATAGTATTAGCTTTGGTAAAGCGTAAATGAATAAGGAGGAAACCAGAGTGGACGTGAATTTAGTTCTATTTAAAAAAGACGGCTCAAAAAAGAATTTCTCCTTGCCGAGCAGCATTACGATAGTTGGCCGACGTCACGATTGTGACTTGTGCATTCCCCTTATGGTCGTCTCCAGAAGGCATTGCCAGATGAGCCTGAACAATGAGTCTTTGAAAATCCGTGATCTCGAATCGCACGGCGGCACTTTCCTTAACGGCAATCGTATCAGCGAGGCAACAGTTCAGGCAGGTGACTATATAACGATAGGGCCGCTTACGTTTCTGCTGCAGATTGACGGAGAGCCTAAAAATATCGTCCCCCCTCAACAGCCAAAGACAACACCGGCCCCTAAGAAACCACCCGCACAAAAGGCCCCTGCAAATGATTTATCCGGCAGTTTCCCTGAGCTGGAACTCGATGACTCCGACTCTTTTCTTGCCGAACTCGAAGATATTTAAGCTG
>DAOVMB010000442.1 GCA_030630905.1 Sedimentisphaerales bacterium | reverse complement strand
GCCTGCTCACCGACAAGCCCTTTTGCCAACGTCAGCAAATAATCTTTGTACTTGGCATAAATACGGCACATCGCATCCTTGCTACCGCGCCTACATTTCAAAACAAGCAGCTTGTCTTCCAGCATTTAAGGCCTGCCTAATTGCTCTTACATTGACGATCGTCTATATATATTAACGAATGAGCGGCATACTTTTACATAAACAAAGATCATTTTCTGTTATTTTCCGAAAGTGCGAACGCGAAAATCCTTATTTGCCTCGCAAATAGCGCATAAAAAAGCCGAGCTAATGAGGCCCGGCCTTTTTATGGTACTCTATTGATAGACTTCTCAAGCTGTTTTCTTAGATTCCACCGTCAACAACATATCGTTTTGCCGGATTGTCGTTACGGACTGCCAGATTCATTTTCTTGATAGAGCCGTTTTTGAACTTGATTTGATAAGGTACGAACCAGCCGGGATAGCGACCGGATTTGAAAGGTTCTCCGATACTGATGATCTCTACGCCGCCAAGATAGTCCTTGATTCTCTGGTCAACCGCTGAGGTAGTCCGGAATTTTAGTACTTCTTCCCAATTTTCATCTGCACAAGCCTCAAAGAAGGCCTGCGCCGTCTCCTTTGGCCCCATTTGCTCATATTTCTCGTTGTCCGCCAACTCCTTCGGCTGGCCATACCAGATAACATCTTCGGGGAGTTCTAAAGCGAACAATGTCGGATCGATTTCCAGGTTGTATTCAATACCGGTTATCTGAAATACCAACACATCTTCTTCGTCCGTGTGCACATAGACCTCAAGGGTCTCAAGCAATTTACTTTCTGCGTCGAAAGTGTAAATTCTAAGGTTGTCGGAGGCGTCGATTGACTTGTTCTTCAACCAGTCATTGGTAAAGTTGCCCTGGGCAAGGGCCTCTACGCTGACAAGCAGCTTGTCTTTTCCATCGAGGCCTTTTTGGTGGGTAAGCAGTAGTTCAGAGCCTTGTTCCTGGGCGAGCTTGATTTCGCTGTCAAGCACTTTGTCCACATCCAGCAGCGGTTTCAACCATCCAACAAATCCGGTATTGATTCCGCCTGCGGCTGCGTGGTTCGGGCGGATCAGCAATAGCGAGGACTCGCCGTCCATAACAACAACCCGTCCCGGCTTTTCGATTCGCCATTTTCCCTGAGGTGAGCCGTCGAATTCTTTCCACATTTCATTCGGCACAAAATCGTAATCGAGCCCGATCAACTCGAAGTTGTCATGGCCGATTGTGCGTATTTGTGCTTTGATATAAACCGAGCGCAGATTTGATACGGCCTTTGTTGCCTGGGCGAGTACCTCCTGGGCGGAAACTGTGGGCATCGATTTATTCATAAAGTTTGTTGCAAGCGCTATTGCGATGATAATGACCGCTGCGGCGGCTAATTTTGTAATTGGACTTTTCATGATTATTCTCCCTATTCTCGGCCCGGTAGCGGCCGATTTTGTTTTCTTCGATTTTTCTTGTGCATTCAGAACGTCGTCCAGCATTCGGTCATGTAATTCGGCACTGGCAGTAAAACTTAATTTCTTCTTAATAGCT
Source organism: Sedimentisphaerales bacterium (assembly GCA_030630905.1). Lineage (GTDB taxonomy): Bacteria > Planctomycetota > Phycisphaerae > Sedimentisphaerales > Anaerobacaceae > JAFGPJ01. The sequence continues at coordinate 1,611 of DAOVMB010000442.1, read as the reverse complement.
TCTTCCACTTTATCTTTGGGTCTCATTTTTCCACCTCGCCGTTCAAAACTGACCGCAGTTTATTCAAACCGTACCTGTACCGGCCCTGAATCGTGTTGACCGAGACATCGTGCAACTTTGCGATTTCCCTGAATGTCATTTCTCCTTTTAAGCGCAGAGCAATCACTTCTCGCTGCTCGTTCGGAAGCTGTGCTATCGCGCGATTCAATCGTTGTGATTCTTCGCTGTATATAGTCGCGTGATCCGGCCCGTTCAGGTTCGAGCTTATAGCTTCCGCTGCATCCAGTGGCGTCGGGCCTCGCCGGTTCGCCCGGATTCGGTCCCGGGCGCGATTCATCACACAGGTTGTCAAATAGCTTTTAAGATTTCCGCCGAGCTTAAAATCCTTCGTGGATCCTGCAAAGGACACGAAGACATCGTGCACAACATCTTCGGCTCGGCCGGCATCATTCAAGAGAGCCATGGCTAACGTCAGCAGATGGTTCAGATACTTCTCATAGATACGCCGCAGGGCATCTTTGCTGCCATGCTTGAATCTCCATTTAAGCAGTTCATCTTCTATCATCTGCCGGTTCCCTTGCTTAGCCTTAAGAACGATCGTTCATTACTAATATCACGATTGCACAGATGGTTTTAGTATAAATAAACCCAATTATTTTGCCACTTTCCTAAATTGTCTACCCGAAAATGTCGCTCTATGCGCAACAGCGCACAGAAAAGGGCCGAGCCTATCAGGCCCGGCCTTTGTGTCTGGAGGGGATTCAATTTTGAGACTACTGGCCCTATTTGGGCAGGCCAACTGACCAGGTAACTTCGGTTCCGTCGCTGAGAAAGTACTTTTCTCGTTTGAAGGAGAAGATACGGCCCTCCACTGTTTCCTCATACGTTCCGAGGTCCTCTCCCGGTCCCGCTTTCTTAAGTCGGCGCAATTCCTTCAACTGTGCGCTGAATTCTTCCTGATGTGCCATGTCGTTCACTGTATACTCAGCACCTTCCCGCATGTCCTTTATTTGGCCGTCCGAAAGTTGATATCTGTACACATGAACTCTCATCCGGCCGGTACCGTCCACTATCGTTTCTTCGACTTTGAGTAATTCCTTCTTGCCCTGTTGGCTCAGGATCTTCATCTCTCCTTCTATGCCGAGCGATCGGTAGTCGGCGGGGATTTCAGGCTCGACATCGCCGGCCGACAGGTCCATGTTCCACTGGAACTGGTCCAGCGTTGTTGTATGACGGACGTCTCCATTATCAACAGCCTCGATTTCCACGAGTACAGGGTAGCCGGTCTCCACGCTGACCCACATCCGACCTGTCAAGCTCTTGAAAGGGAGGTTGCTCGAGTCTGTCGTTTCGATACCCTCGCAGAGCATGCCGTCAATCGTTTTTTGCTCTAACGCATGGTGTTTGAGGTTCAGGCAGCAGTTGACCAGTTCCTGGGGATTTGTCCAACGATCCTTGTTGGCCCGTGCTCTCTGGACCCTCTCATCGCTCATTGCTTCCTTGTTATACTTTTTGGCAGCATGGGGCACCCATATCGTGGTCTTCGTATCCAGAGTGTAGTAGATCGTACGATATATCTGACCGTCGCGATACCGATCCGTGCGCGTGATT
>DAOVMB010000331.1 GCA_030630905.1 Sedimentisphaerales bacterium | reverse complement strand
AGCCATCCCGGTCCCGCTTCGGCGATCTTCGTTCTGAGCCGGATCGGCTGCGAAAAGCCGGTCGGTGTCATCGTCTATTCGAACGCGCCGGCCGTGCTGGAGTTGCGAAATATCGCTACCAATCACATCTTTGCCGGCCTCGACAGAAACACTCAATTGTCGCTGATCAACGCCAATATCCGCCGGATCAGCAGGTTGATTATCGAGCCTCGGTTCCGCGGCCTCGGCTTGGCGAGCTGGCTGGTCCGCGAGACGATGCCGCTGGTCAATATCCCCATCGTTGAGGCACTGGCCGTGATGGGATGGGTCAATCCGTTCTTTGAGAGAGCGGGGATGAAGGCCTACAAAGCAAAGCCGTCCGCGGCCAGCGTGCAGTTCATCGAGGCGCTGAGCATCATCGGCATCGAACAGGCCGAGTTGATCGACCCGCTGCTGGTCCAGCAAAAACTCGAACGGCTCGGCGATTCCGAAGCCCAATTCATCGAGCGTCAGATCCGGCACTTTCTCAAAAGTCACGGCAGACGCAGAGACATGCCGCCCGGCCTCGAACGAACGCGATACATCGTGACAAAACTCACCGCACGTCCTGTTTATTACATCTGGTTCAATCCAAAACTCACAGATACCGGAGACAAAAATCTTTTGGAGGATTAATAATGCGAGAAACCAGAAACCAGAATCGAGTAACGAGTATTCCAATCGACAAGCTCATCGCACATCCCGGCAATCCCAACCGGATGAGCAAGAGGAACTTCACCCGGCTTGTTCGCAACATCGAGCGGACCGGCCGTTACGAGCCGCTTGTTGTCAGGCCCTGCCCGGCGAGAAGTTGTCATTCCTGCGAAAGCAGGAATCCAGATGCCGGCGGACATACAAAGCATGACTGTTTCCAGATCATCAACGGGCATCATCGCTGCCGGGCGCTCAAGCAGCTTGGCTACGAAACCGCCGATGCCGTCGTCTGGGACGTGGACGACGACGAGGCCGACATCCTGCTTTCCACGCTCAACCGCCTGGGCGGCTCGGACGTGCTGGAGAAAAAGCTTGCCCTGCTGGAGCGGCTCAATCACAACATGCACGCCCGCGAGATGGCGAAGCTTCTGCCGTTCTCGCGTTCGCAGATCGAGCGGCTAAAAAACCTGAAAGTCCCTGCCGCTCCGGCGAAGATCAGCACCAAAAGTTTTGCTGTTCCGAAGGTCTTCTTCCTCAACGATGACCAGCAACAAGTTGTCGAAAAGGCGTTGGCTTCTGCACGAGAAACCCAAAGCGAAAAAACAAAGGCCGCAGGAAACGCCGCGGCCCTTACAGAGATAGCTCAGCGTTTCATCGAAGTCCCCGGATAATACACTGTTACATTCGAAATGAAAGGTCTTTCAAAGTGCACGGTCTTCCGAAACGAATGGACCTTCTAAACGAACGGTCTTTATTGAGAAAGCTTCGCAATGGAGTGAAAGCTCGTAGTCCTTTTGATTAGTCAAAAAGACTATGAACATTGGACCATAGAAGGACCATTGAAAGTCTATAGAAAGAATCGAAGCTAATGATTTGAGGTTTGCTTTTGAAGATGAAGATTAAATATGTCCAGTTAGAGAGTGACGCTTTTTTGACGGATATCGACTTCGTTCAGTTCACGCCGGCCGAGAGGGGCGTATATTGCAGCCTGATTTTGCTGCTTACCTCCAACGACGGCAAATGCACGTTCGATCTGCGGGCACTGAGCCGGATTTGCAACTGCGACAGCGTCGAAGAGTTCGAGAAAATCTGGGAGAGAATCTCGAAAAAGTTCCAGTTCCGCAAGGGCGTTATCAGGCATAAACGCGTCACAAAAGAATTGAAAAAGGCAAAGCACTTTTGACAAGTCTGTAGTGAAGCTGGACTTAAAGGAGCCAGCAAAAGATGGCGTGGCCATAGCCACCATGACAGGGTGGCTAACGCTAAGGAAACGAAAGGAAACGTAAACGTAAAGGTAAGTAAAGATCTTACGAATACGGCTGATCGCTCTATTTCTTCTTCGGATTCGCTTCGCACTGTCTCGGCCACAGGTGAACAGCTTCGCGCGCTGTATTTTAACGATGCGCTTAGCCGGATTATTCCGCCTGCGAGCCGGTCGGACCGCACTTGCTTTCGCAATGTCACCAACTGGCTTCTCGAAGGCTGTGTGAGCGGGCGGTTCAACGCCGTGATTTTCGAGCGCGTGCTGGACTACGCCAAGCAGGCCCGGCAGGGCAAAAAACCCGCCGCTGTCTTTATGGCAATACTTAAAGAAGAGCTGGGATATGTGAGGAAAGGAAAAAGTTAAAAGTAAAAAGGCAAAAATTGAAAGGAGAACGCGGGAAATGAATGTTGATATTATGATTGAGAACGTAGAACCGGCTCGCTGTCGGACGATGCGGATGGAGGCCGAAATAAAGCGAGATGAGTTCGCCCAGCAGCGGGCGGCGTGGGAATGCCTGAAGTTCTTCGAGCAGACGCCCGTCACCGAGGCGGATTTCCGCATGAAGTTTGCGAGCATGCCCGCCGACGATGTCACGCTGCTGAAGGCTTTCTACAACATCACAACGGACGCCGAGCTATTCAAAATGATCTGCCGATTCTGGAATGTATAAGCTGCACACATACCTCAAAGCGGGCGAATGACTCAGCCTGCTGGTCCACATTCCGGATTAGGGCACTACTACTTGAATGGAAAAGGTTTTCAAAGGCTCAACCTCTTCCCAGGATCTGTGATAGACGAGTTCGAGGATCATCTGCCCTGCACTTACGGCCTTGAAACGGAAGATTTCCCATCCGCCGGCGCCTACAGTTGGAGGCTCAGAAGTCTCGGATGATTTGAACTCTGCCTCGCCGATTTGCTCCAGATAAGACTCCTGGTTTTCGGCCTGTTCCCATCGATATCCGGTGGATGGATTTGATTCGAGAGTAACGACAAGTACCTGGCCCAGCTCAAGCTCGACTTGGCTGTCGGCATCTCCCTCATCAACTTCAACTGGGGGAATTCCTCAAACAAATGCTCGGCAAGAATAATCAGGTCCTGAACATCAACGACGCCGTCGCCCCAGGGCATTGGGCCAATGTCACACAATTGATTGTCTGTGCCCCAGTGGTCAATCATAATGCACATGTCTGCAGAATCTACAATCCCATCGCCATTGAGATCGGCAATATTATCCTTGGTTGGCATTCGAACAAGAAATATTCCACCAAGCCAGTCATCAGGAGTTCGTGTCGGGGGATTTTCGTAGCGATACTCCGGGATAAAAATCAGGTTTTTGTCTGGACTGATAATACCATCCGGCACGCTGTCATCGTCAAGATGAAATTCACTTCCGGGACCAACAGAGCATTCAATGCTTTTAACGTCATGTTCGCCGTTGGAATAATAGGCATCCAGCAATAATATCCCATTGGCGTCATCAACAGCCTCTATGAACAAGTTCCCTGACCGCAGGTGTAAGGATCAGCGCCGAGGCCGGTTTGAAGAAATCGAGTCTGATAGGTACCTGCAATATTAGCCATCGTGATCATCTGGCCGGTTTTCTTGATGAGAATGTCGTAGCCAAGACAATTGAGATCTATGTTTTGGAATACCCAAACAATACCTCCGTTACTCAGAAGACCCGGTTCAGAGATTCCGGCAACATCCACAATACGATTGACATCGTCCAGTGTCCAGTTGCCTGAAAAAGTATCCGAATAGCCATATGAACTGGTATAGTTCATGTATGCTATGCCATTAGGATCAAACTGAACATTTCCCCATTGAACCTCATCCCATCTATCATTAAGTCCCAGCCAGTGCCCAAAGAAGCTGTAGTTGCCAACGAGATCATTGACATCTACATTGGTTGCTTTACGTGTGAATATGTCGATTCCTTCCCCGCCTCCACGAAGAACACTTCCCGCGTGGATCATCACGTCTCCATTCTAGTGCTCTGTAAAAATTAAATATTCGTATTCGATGTGCCCGATAATAACTCCGTAAACTATATTTTTTTACGGAGTACGTTATGAATAAAAAGTACATTGTTCGTTTAAATGACCAAGAGCGTCAGGAGTTGGTTGCCGTAATTACAAAACTCAAGGGAACATCGCAAAAAGTAAAACGTGCACAAAGATTGCTTAAGGCTGAAGTCGATAGCCCAAATTGGCCTCACTATCAAAATGCCGAAGCTTT
>DAOVMB010000153.1 GCA_030630905.1 Sedimentisphaerales bacterium | reverse complement strand
TACGGAAGAGGCGAAGGAAAGGGCAAAGATCGAAGAGAGGCTCAAGGCCGTAGGTACTGAACGAGCCAGAATAAAAGCCGAAGCCGAAGAAGCTATCGCCGCAGCGAAAGCGGAAGCCCAGGCAAAGGCAGATTCTTTCGCCGCAGCTTTAAGGCAAGCGGAGCAAAAGCTGAAGGTCCAGGCCCAGGATATGGCTAAAGCCGAAGCACAAGCTCAGGCCCAGGCCCAGGCAAATGCAGCATTAGAAGAAAAATTAAAGGCTCAAAACAAAGAGAGGGAAAAGGCCGAGGCGGAAACTCAGACACAAGCACTTGCAAGAGCTAAGCTCGAAGAACAACTTAAGGCCGAAGCGGAGCAAAGGGCCAGAATCGAGGCCGAAGCCACAAAGGTTATCATTGCGACCAAGGCTGAGGCGGACAAAAAGGCTGAATCTTATGCAAAGGCCATGAAAGAATCAGAGGAAAAGCTCAAGGCACAGGCAGAAGCAAGAGCACAAGCCGAGGCCAGGGCCGCAGCAGAAGCCGCCGCCCAGCTTGAGGCCCAAAAGAAAGCCGCCCAAGAGGCGAAGGCAAAAGCTAAGGCTGAAGAGAAGCTCAGAATCGAAGCCAGGAATTTAGCAGCGTCCAAAGAAAAAGCAAAGGAAACACGACAAGTCCCGGCAAAAACTGCTACTTGTGAATGTTGCGGCAGAAAAAACATTAAAGAAAGCGACCTGGTTAAAATCGATTCCGGCCAAATGTTCTGCCGGGATTGTTTGAAAGAATTGAGAGGCTGACTTTCACTACAATTTATCGTTTGCGACGATCACAACTTCGCATTTAGGTATCGCCGCCAGGAATTTCTTGCCGTAGGACTTGTTGGCGATTCTGCTGTCCAGGACGACCACAATACCGCTGTCGGTCTTACTGCGAATCAGCCGCCCGAAGCCCTGCTTGAACTTGATAATGGCGGATGGTAACTGGTAATCATTAAAGGGATTGCCTCCCAGCTCTCTTATCTGTTCGAGCCGACCTGCAAGCAACGGCTGATCCGGGGCCGCAAACGGCAACCTCACAATAATCACGTTAGAAAGAGCCTGTCCCGGCACATCCACTCCCTGCCAGAAACTGTCGGTCCCAAACAACACGTTGGACCCCTTAGCCTTAAACTGCCTTAATAGCGTGGTTCTGTTTACACTCGCACCCTGCTGCAGCAGCTTGAAATGATTCTCAGCCAGCCATTGGGAAAGCTTGCCGGCTGTCTCTTCAAGCATTACATAACTGGTAAAGAGCACAAATGCACCGCCGGTGGTTTTCGCTAAGTATTTTTTTATCACCTCGGCAGCAACTTCAACAAAAGCGGATTGATTCGGGTTCGGCAGATCCTTTTCGATATACACTTTAACCTGCTTTTGGTAATCAAAGGGCGAGCCGAGCTTGACAGCGTTAAAATCATCCAAACCGATTCGGCCGGCAAAGAAATCGAAACCGCTTTTATCTTCCGTGGCCCCCGTGCACAAAGTTGCGCTCGTCAGCACGACTGATTGGTATTCGTCAAAAAGACATCGTTTAATTTCAGGCCCGACATTAAGCGGCGCACTTTTCAAACGAATAGTAGCAGTTCTGCCCGAACCTATTTCAAGCCAGTAGATATGACCTGCATTTGCCTGCGATAAGAAATTTTCCAAATCATGAATCAATGCCTTGCACAAGTCGACAAACCGCATGATTTCAAATTTTTCATCGACATCTTCTGTGTTCTTCGCAAGTTTGGCCAATTCCCGACTGAGATCCTTTAGATGCCCGGAAAGAGTATCATCGACAAAATTCTTGTAGCATCTGCCCTTTGTCTCATCCTTTGTCTGCTCATACCATGCCTGGATTTCCTTAAAGAAGCGTGCAGATTCTTTGCCAATCTTATAGACAAGATCAACCGTTGTTTTGGCATCCGTATGAGTCAAAAGCCCTCTGTGTGTCCGCGGATTGTAAAGATTATCGAGAACGAATTTGATCCTTTTGTTACTGATGTCTATTCCAAAATGATCTTCCGCCACATGTTCGGTGTTGTGCGCTTCATCGAGAATCACGAACTTATAATCCGGCAGAAGAGATACGCCCTGCTCTTTAAGCACAAGGTCGCTAAACAGCAGGGCATGGTTGGCCACAATAATATCGGCGTTCTCCAGACGGCGCCGGGCGGCTAAGTAAAAACAATCACGAAAATGCGGACACTTGCGCCCGCGACAATTGCCGTGCTCGCTCCTGACCCTGTCCCAGGTCCGGCTCTTCGGTAAAAACGGAAGGTCGCTGAGCGAGCCGTCCTTCGTTTGCTCGGACCATTCCCATACTTTGTCAAGCTCCGAATCCGTATCGTCGATCAGCCGTCTTTCTCGCTGCAGCACAAATTTCAGCCGCCGTTTGCAAAGGTAATTACTCCTGCCTTTTGCCAGAACAGCGTTAAACTTCCGAGGCATGCAACGATTTAGGAAGGGAATATCTTTATTGACCAACTGTTCCTGCAACGTGATGGTAAAGGTGCTAATCAGCATCCTGCCCATGCCATTGGCAGCCAAATCCACGGCGGGGATAAGATAAGCGAAACTCTTACCGACACCCGTGCCGGCCTCGACAGCTAAATGGCGGCCTTTCAGAAATGTCTGCTGCACCGCGCGGGCCATTTCTATTTGCTCGGGGCGCACTTCAAAATTGGCAAGAGATTGAGAGACATCTCCACCAGGGGCAAAACCCTTTCGAATATCCAGGCCTGTATAAGTCTTGTTCATAGTAAAACGCAGCAAAGAGCAGTAGGGTGGGGCTTTGCCCCACCACTAATTTTCCATGTTAAGGGATTGGTCGGTGGGCCAAGACCCACCCTACGAAATTTAAATCGCGCCGTCTGCAATTTCCTTGATGTACTTTCGATACAAGTCTATTATTTCCCGCTCAGAGGTTTTATTCGCTACGACCAGACGCAAACGGGCCCTTGCCGTCTGTCCAGCCTTAATATCACGGCCAAACAGTGAGAAATACATAGAATAGTGGCCCTCGCCCTCATAGGGTGTCGCTATTGCGAAACAATCATCCGGCGGTGCCATCAGGATTGCCGTCGGAGCCGCTTGTGTGCCGCGCCGCAGAGCGATCGGCATCGCCATTGACGGCATGATTTTCCAGTTGACGGGACTTGGCTCCTTTTGCCATCGGCCATCGCGGATGATTGGCAGGACATTCTCGTTTCGCGGAAACATCTGCCAGTTACCAAAGGATTTCTTCGCCGTCAGAAAAGCCTGCTTGCCTTCGGTCTCAGGACTGGCGGCGACGTACACTTGAGGCAGCGGAAAGGCCTCGTGAAAATACGATGCCAGAAAGACTTCGAATTTGCTCAAATCCTCGCCGGGCTTGACAATAGTCTCGACGTCGAGCGTCGAGCTATCCCTGAAGCGGTAGATGGCGATCATCTCAAAAGGTCTGTCGTCTCCTTCGGGCCAAGTGACCTGAACGGCCCCATCAGGCAAAAGTTTTGAAGTGCCTGGCCAACTCCATGCCGCCGTTCCGTATCTCTTGTTCGTCGTGAATACCCGATAGTAACTGAGGATGCCGTATACTCCGTTCAGCGTTGTGCCGGTAGGAACGTGCACTGCCGAAGACAGGCCCTTGCCGGCCTCGCGCAATCTTCCTCGGAGGACGCCGGTGTTAAATTCGTATCCGCCGTCTTCGTTCGCAGTAAATGAGAGCTTGCCCGCACCGCCGGTGACATCTCCGGCAAATGTCAGGCCAACGAGGGGTGTCATCGCGCAAAGCACGACTATGATACACAGTGCCTTCGTTATTCGGTTCGTTCCTGAATAAACCGACATCTTACGTTCTCCATTTCCTGCGCTGACGAAACATGGGCACCTGATGGGCATGGACTTCTCTTTGCTTGCTTCTATTTGCTCTTTTTCACAGAGCAGGCCACTCGAAAGCCGATTATGTCCATTTCGGGTAACCACCATTTGCTTTTCGGTATCTGGGGATCGCCCGAGCGCCACCATTTTTCTTCAAAGGCCCTGGATGCACAGCGCAGCTCCTCGGGAGGGCAGCTATAGTCGCCGCCGCGAGCAACGTGCACTTCGCCCTTTCCCGGCCCCTTCGGATTTACCGCCGGATTCTTTGCAGCGGCTTGCTTATAAGCGTCGGGACTATAGAAATCGTACACCCATTCGCGAACATTGCCCAACATATCATAAAGACCCCATGCGTTGGGTTTCTTCGTGCCCACCGCAGAGGTCTCGCTGTCGGCGGTCGCATTATACCACGCGAGTTCTTTAAGCTTCTCGGGGTCATTTGCGACACCGAAAGCGTTCTTAGTACCGGCCCGACCGGCATACTCCCATTCGGCCTCAGTCGGCAGGCGATATTCCTTTCCCGTATTTTTTGAAAGCCACCGGCAGAAAGTCATAGCATTATGCCAGGTCATTCCCATGGCCGGGTGCTTGTTCTCGTAACCCATTGTCATATCACCGTAAACCGGGGTCGGGCCGGTGATTGCGTCAACATCGCTGTCTGACTTCTCGGTTTCCTTCTGCGATTCCTGCGTTGTAATGAAGTCTTTCTTGGCGCTGACCGTTTCCTGATAGTAGGCCATAAAAAGCTCGATTGTGGCCTCGGTCGTGCAGAGGTAAAAGTTATCGACATGGACTTCGTGCTGTGGCCCTTCGTCGTTTTTGCGACCGGCTTCGTTTGCAGGACTGCCCATCTGGAAATTCCCGGCCGGGATCAGCACCATATCGAAAGATATTTTTTCGTCGGCCTTCGTTGTGACGGTCTCGGTAAATTTCTTCGGGGGGCCATCCTGTGCGGCTGCGAGACCCGCGGCCATCATGACACCCAGACAGATCGCCACAGCGGCGATGGGCATAAATGTACGACTCATGAGCATATTTTATCTCCTCAAAAAAAACGTTCCAAACAGGACAAGTAGGTTGGGACTCCCTGGGGGATGCCTTACGGTATTGTCCCGCCGAACCGTAATGGTGGGGCAAAGCCCCGCCCTACATCATCTTTGTAAAGCCCGGCTTGGGCACCGGATAGCTGCCATGAGCGCCTGCCTTGACCGGCGGTTCCATGCCGTCGTGACAATCCTGTGGCTTTGGCGGATAGTAGAAATCAGATTGATTGATCTGCTCCCAGGTGACCTCTTTGCCCGTGTAACAGGAGAGTTGTCCCATGACGGTGATCATCGTGCTGCGCGTCATGTAGTCGCCGTTATTGACCGGCTCACCGGAGCGGATCGCCTTGAAAAGAACATCCTGCTCGATCTGGTAAGGATTGCATCTTCCATTCCATCGCCAGTTTGTCTCGCCCCAGATCCGGCATCCCGTAACGGAGGCCTTGCCTTTGCTGCCGAGCACGGTACTGGAAGAATCGTTGTGGCATCCGGTCGTAGTCCGGCAGAAGGCATAGATGCGTACACCGTCGTCGAGTTCGTAAACGACCGAATGGTGATCGAACACGTCACCGTAGATCGGCTTGGTCATCGAAGACCGCCCCCCCAAACCGTGGCATTTCGTCGGAACCTGGTTGTGCAACACCCAACTGGACCGGTCCAGGTTATGCACCAGCGACTGTGGCACGTCGTCACCGGAGAGCCAGCGGAAATGGTACTGCGTGCTGCATTGCCACTGAAGCTCCGAAAGACCGGGCATTCGCTCGATCACGCCGTAGGGGCCGCGGAGGAAGTTCTCCTCAATGGCGACTACATCGCCAATGGCGCCATCTTGGATTCGCTGGACGGTTTCAGCATAGCCGGTATGGTAACGGCTGTGCAAGCCGGAGACCAGGCAGAGTCCCTTCTCTTTTGCCAAATCAGCCGCCTTCTGCATGAGCTTGAGCCCGGCCGGATCGATACCGTGTGGTTTTTCCACGAAGACGTGCTTTCCCGCCTTGATCGCCGTCATCGAATGAAGCGGGTGGAACTTGGCCGCATTGGCAATCAATACGACATCCGATGATTCGATCACGTGCTTATAGCCGTCTAAGCCGGCAAAACAGTGGTCGTCGTCCACCTGCACCTGGTCGCCCTTCTGCTCCTTGAGAATCCTTCGTTTGTCTTTGACGCGGCCCATAAAGATATCGCACATTGCCACCAGCCGGGTGCCGGAGTCCGCGGTGAGCGCCTGGGCGGCGGCCCCTGTGCAGCGTCCTCCGCAGCCGACCATGCCCACGCGGATGATATTGCCGCCGGCGGCATAAACACTGTTGCCTATCCCCAGCGCGCCTGAGACGGCCGCCGATGCTGCCACGGTTGATGCTTTAAGGAAGTCGCGACGCGTTGTGCCGGCGCCTTTGTCTGATTCACTTAAACTTGCCATACTGCCTCCTTTTCGATGTGTCTTTGTCAGACTGTGTTTTTTCTAATTTAGGATCAAGATTTTTCCTGATATCCCGTTTAATTGACTCGTTCGTATCGCTTTGCTG
>DAOVMB010000317.1 GCA_030630905.1 Sedimentisphaerales bacterium | reverse complement strand
CGAGAGGAAATGGCATCGATGCCCTCAAACGGCTCATCGAGGAATAACAGGTCCGGATTCGGAATCAGTGCCGCTGCTAAGGTTAGTTTTTTCTTCATCCCATGTGAATATTCGAGGGTGAGTTTCTTTTCCTCGTTATCCAGGCTCATCATGGCCAGCAGCTCCCGGCAGCGTTCGCGAACCGTCGCTATGGGCATTTGATACATGCGTCCGATGAAGGTCAGGTATTCGGAGCCCGTAAGATTATCGAACAGGGCCAGCTCCTCCGGCACGACTCCGACGCGCCGCTTGGTTTGCCTGGCCTTCTCGGCGTCGCTTATGTCTTCACCCAGGATGCGCATCGAGCCGCTCGTGGGTGCGAGCAGGCCGGTGAGCATTTTGATAGTGGTGGATTTGCCTGCACCGTTTGGGCCGAGAAAGCCGTAAAACTTGCCGGCTTCCACGCACAAATCGAGGCCGTCCACGGCCCGCAAATCGCCGAAGCAGCGGGTCAGCCCGTTGGTTTCGATAGCAAGTGTCATAAGGCCGCTGAGTCTATCGGCCCAAAGCTATAAAAGCAAGGCGTTTCTCAAGCTCGTCAAGAGTATGTTTAATACGTATTATGATAAATTCTCGTGCACAGGTTGTCATTCTGAACGGAGCGCAGCGTAGTGAAGAATCTCTAACGCTCATTCACATCCCAGATCCTTCGCTCCGCTCAGGATGACAAATAGCCGGCCACCTTTAGATTTATTATAATGCGTTTAAGGTCGTGCTTTTTGCAATTCCTGCCGCTATATGACAGCAGGTAATGAACCTTATGGCAGGTCGAAGAAGCTTTTGCCAGCGGCGGTGACGGCCCGTGCGAAATCAGCCGGATCCATTTCTTTTAGCTCGGCTAAAAAGCGGGCGGTGTGGATCATCAGGGCCGGCTCGTTTATCTTCTGCTTTCGCATAGGCGCCGGCGACATGTACGGGCAATCCGTTTCGAGCATCAATCTGTCCGCCGGCACGATTTTGACGGCCTCGCGGGTCTTCTCGGCGTTCTTGAAAGTCACCACGCCTGTAAAGGAGATATAAAAGCCGTGGTCCAGGACGATCCTTGCCTGCCGGGCCGAGCCGCTGAAGCAGTGAAAAACCACGCCCTTGAGCCGGCCTTTGACGCCGATGAACTGCTCCAAAATATCAATCGTTTCGTCGAACGCCTCCCGGCAATGAATGATGACGGGCAGATTCAGCTCCCGGGCGATTTCCAATTGGGTCTCGAAGACTCGTCTTTGGTCCTGCTGGGGAGAAAAGTCATAATGAAAATCCAGCCCCATCTCGCCGATGGCGACGACTTTTTCGCTTCGGGCAAGCTCTTTGAGTTCAGCCATAGTGCCGGCCGTGACATCTTTGGCATCGTGCGGATGAATACCGACCGCGGCGTACATATTCTCGAATCTGTTCGCAAGCTCAACGGCCTTTCGATTCTGCTCCGGATCGGTTCCGACGGTTATCCACCCAACAACGCCCGCGGCCCTGCTGCGGTCAACGACGGCCTCGATATCACCGGCCAACTGCTCAAACGTCAAATGACAATGTGTATCAATCAGTTCCATTGTTCGTCTTCTCAAGTGCCTTGAACTCGTCTTTGTGTTTCTGCCACCACTTCTTCCAGTATAGTATATACTCTCGCTCGTTGGCCTGATAGTCCTTTTGCCGGTCTTCGAGTTTCTTTTCGATACCACTTCTCATGGCTTCTCTTGCGGCATTCGAATCGTAGAAGTGACGGCGTTCCCACGAGTTTGATAAATCTGAATTGATGCACTTTCTTAAGGCGGAGACGGCCGTACTCCGGATGTGCATACGCGAGTCATCCAGCAACTGTATCATCTCAGGGACACTTCTTCTTTCATATCGTATCCATATTACGTTTGCTATAGCTTGGCGCATTTGATCGCTGTTCTTGACCGCTTCATAATCCAGGGCTTGCCTGTAGAAGTCTGCATAGTTAAAGCCTCTGACACCTCTAAATGGATAGGGGCTGCCATCTTCTCTTCTAATTGACGAACCGTCTTTTAAATCTACCACAATCCTGCGGGTAGTAGCATCCATTGTCTCCAAGAGTTTCAATTGCAGGCTCGACACGCAGAAGTCTCTTATGCCGTATTTCCTGAGCGAATCATTCGGATCAAAATCAGAGAAATCTGTCCGCAGTAACTCCAGGCCCCCTTCGATATCGGGGGAGTCATCCACCTGAAAGCTGGAGATAATGGATACGTTTCTTATCACCAAGTCTTCACAGCAACGCGTTTTCCTCAGTGCTTCCTTTGCCCTGCCCAAACCGGACGCCATTCTCTGGAATAGCTCCTTGTCCGCCTTAGAGAACCTTAGTTTGCGAATCATTATATCGCCAAGATAACCAAGCTCTTCCACTGCCTGGAGCTTAACCAGCCCGTTCTCCGAGTCACAGCCTGCAAGAAATTCCGCCAGCAGCTTCAAATTGGGCGTCTCGCCCAGATTGTAGTCAACCACTTCCGGCCGAACCCTTGCCTTGCTCCGAATCCGGCTCAGTTTGTAATAAGGCTCCGATGACTTCAAAAAGACCAGGCACACCTCATTTTCTGATAAGTCGGTATATAGCTCTCCAGGTGGATGGCCTAATCTCAAATGTTCGTTTGTTGGGCGTCGAAACTCGATGTCAATAACGTCCAAACATTCGCCTTCGATGATGGATAGGACTTTCGATGTGGCTATCATTCCAAGTAAATCCGGTTCCCCTGGAAACAGGTTGCCCTTGACAATTTTCTCCTGACGAATGGACATTATCTGCACTTTACAGACCAAATCGGCATTGACTCTTGCCTGAAAAGATGAGTTCAAATGCCAGCCGTTTGAGCCGACAGGAGAGCCGAATGATTCGGCCTGAGACAAGAACAACCATACACTAAGAATGGCAACCAGGAAAATTCTATGTGAATGAACATGACGTTTCATGGTTCGTTTTCTCCGGCCGAACTTCTTAATTGCACGACGAGATCAGAGATGAATTCTTCAAGGCGTTTAGACTAAACCGATCCGCGATTATCACACTGCTACTATTATAGACATAAAGATCGACAAAACGTTCAGGATTTCTCTTAAATTATCCGGAATATATTGGAATAGATAGAAATTTCCAGCTTAAGGTACGAAAGCGTTTTCGTAATGTCTTATCTGCACGGGGCCTTTTTCGCCTAATACGATTGTAACAACGTCGAAGCGATAAGGGCGGTCCTCGATGTCATTTGTAGCAATAAAGTAGCGTGCGGTCCGGAGCATTCTGGTTTTCTTGGGTTTAGTGACGGCCGACTCGGACGGGCTGAAATCCTCATTCGCCCTGGTCTTTACTTCGACAAAGACAAGCGTCCCGTCGCTATCGACCATAATCAGATCGATTTCGCCGGTCTTGCAGAAGAAGTTGCGAGTGAGCGTCTTGAGACCTTTGCGTTTGAGGAATTTCTCGCAGCGTTTTTCACCCCATCGGCCGAGAAGCTCCCTGTTCGCCAGCAGTCTGCGTTTGTTCGGCAGCAGATTTCGTATCTCGTGTTTCGTATCGATCTCGTTATCTTGAGATAGTATGGTCGCTGTGCCGCTGTTTGAGCCTGACGGCCTTGCCGGTCCGCTTACGCAGATAATATAGCTTGGCACGCCTGGTCTTGCCGCTTCGGATCGGCCTGATATCGATGACGTTAGGCGAGTGCAGGGGAAAGATCCGTTCGACGCCCTCGTTATTGGCGATTCGCCGGACGGTGAAGTTTTCGTTAATGCCCCGGCCTTTGCGTGCAATGACCGTGCCGGAAAATATCTGCTTTCGTTCTTTGTCGCCCTCTTTAATACGGCAGTGAACCTCGACGATATCGCCTATCTCGAAGTGAGGGATTTTGTCCTTGAGACTCTTGCTCTCAACGGCGTCTAAAAGTTCAGTCTTCACTGATTTATCTCCTAATTTACCGTCGTTAGTCTTGGTAGGGTGTGCACGGCACAACATTTTCAAAGCTGGTGGACAATGCCCACCCTACACTTCACCGAATTACAATCAGCCTTCGCAAAGTATAGACCTATACACTAACGACAAAAATACCAAATCCAGGATGATAACGATCTTTCGCACCAATAGCAAGCTTTTTTTTAAAATTTACCACTTCGAGACAAGCTTTATCCTTTAGAGCCAACAATCACCATCGCTCAAAAATGAAATTTATTGACAAAAACCCCACTGATTTGGTACAATTTGGTCATATCTCAACCAGCCGAAAAACCTTGCAGGAGGT
>DAOVMB010000198.1 GCA_030630905.1 Sedimentisphaerales bacterium | reverse complement strand
GGCGATGCTTTCTGAGAGGGGATTTTGAAATTGGCCGCCATTTCCGGCACCTGTTCGAGCGCAGGCCAACGCACCGGTTTGAGGTATTTGCTGCCGCCGATTTTGACGGTCAGTGTAATCGGGTCACCGACGTTTACGTTAGTCGGCGTCGCCGAAGCTGAGATTGTATATTGTCCGACCAGGCCGTAAAATTTTGCAGGCTTGTCCTGCTGGGGTAAAGGCGAAACCTCCAGTTCAAGCGGCTCTGAGGTCATCATAAACCGCCTGTATCTGACCTGCGAACCAAAGAAACTATCAAATGGATCCTGCGAGCGGCTACGCCCGACGGCAATAGCGGCGGAAACCGAAGCTGGCTCTATGGCGATTTTGCCGGAACGCTTCGGTATCAGAACCTTGCTGAAAGAAAGCAGGATCGAATCTTTGTCCTTATAAACAACCCTGTTTTGACTGACCATGACGGTTATTCCGGTATTGAGGCGATAGAGTTTTGCCTGTGGGTTTGAAACATCGGGATCTTCGATATAAAAAGCGTCACTATTGAAAGCCGGGATGTTGAATTGAAAGTCGCCTATATTAGCCGAGATGTAGAAATTCACCATCATAATAACTGGCTGGCCTACGTAGCACTGCTGTTGCGATAAGGTTACCTCAAGATTCAATTGATCGGTCGTGCCGGGCTTAATGATATTTACAGCTACCGGATTTGTCTGATATTTCTTACCCTCGACCTCGACTGTCAGCGATGGAAGCCGGATCTGCCCGGCCTGGCTCGCAGTCAGGGTATAGGTCATGATCGTTGTAACACTCTGGGTCCTTCTGCCGTTTATGATATTTAGAGAACTTTGCTTTCTGCTGCCCATACTTTGCGGATTGTACTGTCGCAATGGTTGCAAATCGACCTTGCCGGCCTTATCGGATCCCTGGACAACGATATAGAAATTAAAACCTTCGCCAACATAGATGTCTCTTCCGGCGTCAACCTGGGCGGCGACACGCACTTGCCCCGAAGCGCTTGCCGTCAGTGCTGCGATTACAACAAAAACCAGAATTATGTGTTTTGTGTGTTTCATCTTATTGTGTTAGCAATCTTGAGCCATAAATAAATATTCCAGCTCTCGCTACCAGTCTTTTTCGACTTTTTGCCACGATCCTCTTTGCAAAATCTGTCTTTCTTTTCGTCGGTACTGTTCTTTATCCAGAATTTCCTGTGCCGTCGTATCGGGGGCGGCCTGCTGTTGCTGCTTCTGGTCCTCTTGCTGCTGTTTCTGCTGCTGGTCTTGTGATTGATTAGGATCTTGCGGCTGGTTCGGGTCCTGTTCGGCAGCTTGTTGCTGCTGCTGTTGGTTCTGCGGTTGATTCGGATCCTGCTGCGAATTCTGTTGCTGTTGTTGTTTCGGGTCTTGTGGCTGATTGGGGTCCTGCTGCTGTTGCTGTTTGTTAAGCTGGTCGAGGAGGTCTTTGATGAGCAGCCGGGCCACTTCTATGTTCTTTGCCGCCTTTTTATTTTCCGGATCGATATCCAGCACGCTTCTCCAACTGCCGATTGCGGTTTTCATATCGTCAATTGCCTTTTGCAGGTTCGAGTCTTTTTGTTTGGTGCCCTGCTGGAAGTAAGAATTGCCGAGGTTGTATTTGGCTTTGGCCACAAATTTCATGTCCTTGCTCTCGGCGGCGACTTGCCTGTATAAATCCATTGCCTTGCTGAGGTCGTCGAGCCTGTAATAGCTGTTTGCCTGGTTGAATTTCGGTTCCAAAGCGCCGGGTGCATCCACAAGGGCCTGATCGTAATTGTTGATCGCCTCGTTAAATTCACCTTGTTTGTACAGCTTGTTGCCCTGCGACGTGGATACTCTGGCCGAATCGGCAGACACTGCATGCGCAATAACCAGAACCAGCAATATCTGGATAACCGTTTTATATTTTCCTGCGTTCACTTATAAAAGCCTCACAAATAAGCAATACCAATCCTAAAGCCACGAATATCTGGAATTTCTCATCGTACTTGAGCATCGTTGTCGATTCAAGCTCGCGTTTTTCAGCCGAGGCAATCAGGTTCTCATATATTTGGCCCAGGTCAAGGGTCGTCCCCGGCTCGACGGACAGGTATTTTCCGCCGTCTGTGATGTAAACAATATTCCTCAGCAAGTCGCCGCCGAGCTTGGTCCAGACTTCCTGGCCCTTGTATTTCAGAAAGGTCGTCTCGCCGTTCGGGCCGGTAATCGGAATTCGCGAGCCTTCGTTCTCATTGCCCAGACCGATTGCGATAATTCTGACGCCTTCTGCGGCGGCTTTTTCGGCAGCCTGAACCGGAAAGCTCTCATAGCCTTCATGCTCTTCGCCATCTGTAATCAAGATTATATCCTTGAATTCCCGGCTCTGCTTATCAAAAACCTCCTCCGCAGCCTTGCGGATTGCATCGCCGATCATCGTACCGCCCCTGCTGGTGCTTTCAGCGGATATGTCTGCCAATGCCATTCTCACAAAAGCATAGTCCTGTGTCAGGGGACATTTTACCACACTGTTGCCTGCAAAAGTAACAATTGCAATCCGGTCGCCGGCAAGCGTTTCCAGCAGGTCTGAGATGGCGATTTTCGAACGTTCGAGTCGGCTCGGTTTGATGTCCTCTGCCAGCATCGAGCGGGATGTGTCCAGCAGAATGCAAATGTCTCGTCCTTGTCTTTTTATCTTCTGTGTCTGTGGATTCCATTTGGGCTCGGTCAGGGCCACGACAATGCTGATAAATGCCGCCAGCAACAGCATCGCTTTGAAAATCTGCTTTTTTATGCTGACGGTGTTATTGATTTTCTTGAGCATTTCATTGCTGGCCAGGATTCTCAGCGCCCGGGCTTTTTGCCAGAAACACCAGATGTACACAGGCAGCAAAACCGCCGGTACGGCGAATAAAAACCACAACGCTTTATCATTTCCAAGATTCATAAATAATCTTACTTGAACAGATCGGTTCATTGTCATTTCCGCGGAAGCGGGAATCCACACGATTGCCACAATTTTGGATTCCTGTTTTCACAGGAATGACAGGCCGTATTATTCTATTATTTACCTGTGCTCCTTCTTTTATGGTATTTTGCGAAATACCGTACAGCTTGCCAGCATCTCGGCGGCTAATACCAGCAGTGCTGTCAACGTCCATGGCCCAAAATGCTCCGCGAACTGGGTATATTGAATGGACTTGACCTCGGTTTTTTCCAGTTCGTCGATTTTTTCGACAATATTGCGAAGTGCCTTCGCATCGTCGGCCCTGCCGTAAAACGCGCCCGTTTTTTCTGCGATCACCTCCAGCAGTCTTTCATCGAGCTGCTGACCCGTCGGCATCTTGTACGTTCCGAGCGGTGTCTGAATCGTTGTGAAAGCCTGCGACGAGCCGATGCCGATCGTATATATTTTGATGCCCCACTTTTTTGCCAGTTCGGCTGCTTCGAGAGGGTCATATTGACCTGCATTGTTGATGCCGTCGGTTAGCAGTATCATAACCTTGCTCTTTATCTTAAAGCCGCTTTCATCGGCGTCTGAAATATTTTCACCTGACGAAACCAATTGTGCTCTTCTTTGCCGGATTTCTTCTTCGGCTTTGTGCAATCTCGCCGCTCCTAAGGCGATAGCATCGCCGATGGCTGTGCCGTCTTCGCTGCGTATTTTGACAATCTCGGTTTTCTTCAGGAACTCAAGAAGCACGTTATGGCTGTGCACCAAAGGGCATTTAGTATCGGCATACCGGGCAAAGCTGATCAGGCCTACCAAATCGCTGCTCCTGCCCTTTAAATCCTTTTTGTCGCCCTCGATGAAATCGGACAATACCTTTTTGACAACCTCCAGGCGATTGAGCTTGTCTCCGTAGTAGTCCATCTCGGTTTGCATGCTGCCGGAGTGGTCGACGACGGCCTCTATAGCGACACCTTCGGTGGAGATTTCCGACAAGACTGTTCCCTTTCTTGGGCGCGCGAGGGCCACGATAAGCAGCGCCACGCAAACCAGCCTTGCAATCGTCAGAAGCGGCCTGAATCTGATCCGCCAAGAAACCAGGCAGCTCTTCATGTCCACCAGGCTCGGGAATCTTACCGCGGCCGTACCTTTTCTGCGCAGCATCAGGTACGCCATAACAGGCAGAACCAAAAGCAAAATCAACGCCCACGGTGAATACAACTGCATTTATGCGCTCCCAATCGTGACGGTTTCTTCAGAGCCGGTCATCTCTGTGACATCGACCTTTCGCTCGTCGGATTTGGTTTTCTCAATAAAATCTTTGACCAGATCGAAAGTTTCCTGAATCTGTTCCGTTGTCGGATTGTGTTTTGCGAATTTCACAAGGTCACAATGCCGGAGAAATTGTCCCAGGCGCTGCTTTTCGGCAACCGGCAAAACTTCCGTATTCGCAAGCTCGGCCAAAAATTCCTCGGTAGTTCTTTCCGGCGCCCTGAGACTAAAACGGTGCTCGATGTAGTGCCTTAAAATATCGCTGATTCGTTCGTAGAATTCCTTGATTCTGCCGGTGCCGACGAGGTCCTCTTTGACCAGGGCACGCAGCCTTTCGTATGCAATCTCATGGGCCGGCCTGAAAATTCTGACAAGTTCCTTGACTCGTTTGCGTCTCAAATAGAGCCACAGGCCTCCAGCGGCAGCCACGGCAACCGCACTCAAAATCCAGACCCACACAAAAGAAGCCTGCCGGGGCATCTCCAGGACATCTTCGATATCTTCTATCTTCAACTCGGCTCGCTGTTCGCCGAGCAATGAAGTGACTTCTATATCGATCGGCTCGGTCGTCAATTCGTATTTCTTATCTTCCGGGCTGTTGGCATCGTAGAAATCAAATGTAAAAGCCGGTATGAGATACGTGCCGGAAAGAAAAGGTTCGAGACGATATCGGTATGTGCTGACGATGTGATTGTTTGGATCGAGCTTGTCGCCGAGATTGTCCCAGTCAACGATGCCGAAGCTCTCGAGCACTTTATCGACCTTCGGCATCCGGACTTCGTAGCCCGGCTCGATTGTAGCTTCAAGCTCCAGTATGACTGTTTCGGCAATCGTCATTGACGCTTTGTCGGCGCGGACGTGAACAGTCAGAGGTCCCCGTTCATAATTTTTGTCGATTTCGAATTGTGCCTTATCGGCCTTGCCATCCGGACTCTTTCCGCATCCTGCGCACAGCCAAAGTACGCCGCAGCAGAGCAGTAGGTGTAGAGCAATTCGGTTTTTAGCTGAATTCCTTATCATATTATTTTTCAGTACCGCTTATTTTGGCGCTCCAGCGGGAATTTCCGGTGACTCGGTCCGGCCTGCACCACTCATTGTGGATGTGTGAATAATGACGTTATACTTGTCCATCATCTGTTCGATGTAGCTGCTTTTTACATCCTGGCGTTTCTGGTTTGCGAGCATTGATATAACTTGCCGGCTGACTTCATCAAGCGCTTTCTGCCGTTGGGTGGTAAGCGTCTCTACCTTGACAATTTCCCAGCCCTTCTCGGTTTTGAAAGGCTCGTCCAGAACTTTCGGGGCGTCGGCGGCGAATATCTTCTTGTTCAGCTTTTCATACATCCCGATGCCTGGGATGTGAGAACCCTCTTGAACTTCCGTTTCGATTTTGCCGGCCTTTTCTTTGGTATTTTCGTCTTTCGAGAACTGTT
>DAOVMB010000019.1 GCA_030630905.1 Sedimentisphaerales bacterium | reverse complement strand
GGCCTGCCCGATTTGAAAATCGCGAACATTGTGGACGATTTCGGTTTGCTTGTGATGGCGCGAAAAAATGCGTTCGAGATGGTTTCGAACGATCCGATGCTGACACATGCTGAGCACAAGAATATACGCCGGGCGTTGCTGGCGAAGTTCGGCGATGCGATTGGCCTGGCGGATGTTGCCTGAATGATTTTAAGGTTTTCGGTTTGCGATTTGAAGTTTCAGACTTACAATTGTCAGTCGAAAATTGACTTATGCAGATAATTTATAAAAACAAGCCGCTGGAGAGGGTTTTAATCGGCGCCAATGTTCTAACTGCGGCAGTGGTCGTGGCTTCTTTCGTTATGCTTTTTGGGTTCGATGAGCCGCTGATGCGGGCTTGGATTTTGTACACGGTTCAGGTGACTTTGCTCAGTGTGTTTATTGCCGAGAAGGTCGTCCGGATGTTTAATGCCGTCTCGAAGTCCGAATTCTGGCGGGCCAACTGGTTCGAGATTCCCCTTTTGCTTGTGCTTGGAATCGCCGTCTTCGGAGTCTATGGGTCAGATCTTAGCTTGACTACCGCACCTGGAGCTGTTATTTTTTCCAGGTTATGGGGGAAAGCGCGATAAGTACGGTGTAGATCTCCAAACGTCCGAGGAGCATGCAAAGACAGAGGACCCATTTTCCCGAGATCGGGATCCACGCGTAATTTTCTGTAGCGCCGATACCTGAAAGACCTGGGCCGATATTACACATGGTCGCAACAACTGATGTGATGGCCGTTGTGAAATCGTCTATCAAAAAACTCATGATCGCGGTAAAGATCACGAAACAGCCCAGAAAAAGCGATATGAATCCCATTATGTTAGCCACTTGTTTTTCCTTTAGTTCTTTTCCCTCTATCTTTATGGGGAGAATGATCCGTGGCTGAATAAGTGTTTTTACCTCTCGCCATGCGGTCTTGACGCCTACCATGATCCTTATCATTTTCATTCCGCCGCCGGTAGATCCGGCGCATCCCCCGAAGAACATAAGGACAACAAGAAGGAAACGGATAAAATTGGGCCACATGTCGGAATCAGCGGTGGTGTATCCTGTGGTTGTTGTTATTGAGACTATTTGAAAAGCGGCATAGCGCAGCGCGTTGAGAGGCGTCCGAATCTTTGTTCCTTCGGTAGCTATTTTTTCCGTGAGCACATTTTGCGAAAGTGGCTGGCTCCGGAAACTTTGAGTTATCTGCTCCTCAGGAGCAATACCGTTTGTTTGCAGAACAACGGTACAGAGCAGGACCGCTATTATGAGGACTGTGGCATAAAAATGGAACTCCCGGTTGTTCCTTACAAGAGTCCATTTTCTGGTGAACAGGATCTGGTAATGAATTAAAAAATTCATGCCGGCGAAGAACATAAAGATGATGACGACCCAGTCGATGTAAGCACTGTTGTAGGCTGCGATAGACGCGTTTTTTGTGGAAAACCCACCGGTGGCCATAGTGCCGAATGCATGGCACCACGAGTCAAAAATGGACATACCGCCGAATTTCAAAAGAATAGCTTCGGCCAGGGTCAAGAGCGCATAGACCCCCCACAGTATCTTGGCGGTCTGGGCCAGGCGCGGTTTGAGCCGTTCGGAGGTCGGCCCCGGCACCTCACCCCGGAACATCTGATAACTGGCGACACCAAAAGCGGGCAGGATTGCCAGGGCCAGGGTCACGATCCCCATGCCCCCGAGCCAGTGAGTCATGCTGCGCCAGAACAGGATACCGCGCGGAAGTATCTCGACATCGGTCAAGATGGTGGCCCCGGTAGTAGTAAAGCCACTCATGATCTCGAAATAAGAGTCGGTAAATGCGTGAAGTCCTATAGATATTGTGAGCGTTTCAGCCTGGGAGATAAAATAGACAAAAATGGGAATAGCCCCGAAAAGAGTCAAAATGATCCATCCAAAAGTGACTATGGCAAACCCTTCCCTGATGCCGGTTCCGGTCAATTCTTTGCTGCCGATAAATTTAAGTAAGTTTCCGCATATAAAAGAGGAAACAATTGCTATGATAAACCCCAGGAGCTTATAGTCAAAAAGGATAGAGGGGAACGTTCTTGACGGGATTTCAAAAAAAGCAATCCCTGCCGGGATGAGAAGGGTCAAAGCAAGGATTTCCAGAAGTTTTCCGACCGAAAATATAATAAAACTTTTATTCATAAAATGCTATCGTAGTCGAATCAGGTTCAATCTCCAGGTTTAAATAGTTTATTAACCAGAGCAATATTCTTTTTAGAGCTTAATACCATGACTTCATCGTCGGCTTCGATAACCGTATCGCCTTGCGGGATAATGACCGCATTTTTTCGGATGATGCAGCCAATGATAATAGATTTTTTAAAAGGCCTGTCAAGCTCCTGGAGCGATTTGCCCGAGACAGGGCTGTCTTTTCTTATTCTTACACGGATGATCTCGATCCCGGCTGTTTTCAGCCTCAGGTGTGCGCTAATAGAGACAATCTGTATTTTTTCTATGATTGCGTTCAGGGTGATCTCTTGAGGATAAATAATATGGTCCATTCCAAGAGAGGTAAATAATCTCTTGTATCGGATATCGTCTCTCAAGGCAATGACGACGCCGACGCCTTCGGCTTTTGCCATCAAACACGACATGATATTATCTTCCTGATGTTTGCTGGCGGCAATAAAACAATCGGCTTGGCTGATGTTGATCTCTTCCAGCATATCACTGTTTGTACAGTCAATATGGAACACATCTATCCCGTTGAGCATTGTTGCCGCCATACGACCGTGTTCCATGTTGGGATCCGCCAGGATGACCTGTTCGCATAAAGGCTGCAATGCCTCAGCCAGGTGTATGGCTGTTAATGAATCACCCGAGACCACGATCTTTTTCATTTTTGAAGCTTTACGGTTGATGAGAAAACGGAATGTTTTAAACGATTCTTTTGGCATTATAGCCACGATCTCATCACCGGGCAGAAGTTTCTGTGTGCCTGTGGGGGGCAGGCTTTTACCTTCCCGTACGATCACCACGAAAAGTATCGGTGCATTTTCAGCGAGTTGCCTGATCTCAGAAAGTGTTTTATGCGCAATAAGCATATCCTCGGTTACCCGGTAACTACGAAGATATATATTATCAGACTGAAAATTCGCGGTTTCAAGCACGTCAGGCAGTTCTACATACTGGAGGATGTGTTTCATTACTTCCCGCTCGGGTTCGATCACGGTAGTAACGCCCATCCTCTCGAGGCTGACGTTTTCCGCATTAGTGGTATAGATGTTTGATTTGATCCTGGCAATCCGCTTTTTAACACCGTTCTGCATGGCGAAATTACAGACCAACAGGTTGGTCTCATCGCTGGGGGTTACGGCGATGACCAAGTCAGCCGAACTTATACCTGCTTCGTCAAGGGCCGCTGGACTTGATCCTTTACCTTCAACCACAAAGACATCAAGTTTGCTTTTGATCTCTTCGCAAAGTGCCTTATCTTTTTCAATGACTGTAATATTATGATCTAAGCCGGAAAAATGCTTCGCTAGGCTATATCCGACCATCCCGGCGCCGACAATGACTATTTTCACAAGAACTCCTTAGAAATTTGGGTAAAAGCAGGAACATTATTACATATTACCTTGGATTTACCATATACATTTCACTGAACCACTCCTGCAAACTTTAAGTCTCGTAATACCGTAATTTCACCTCAATTTCAAGATAATTCCAGCAGGTTCAGCATACCGTGCCGGAAGAGCCGCCAAAGAGTCGTCACAATGAAGCCGACTTGGGGAAAAGATAGACTTTGCAGAAGGCTATAGCCTGGCTCGGATAAAGGCGCCGGCCAGTTTCAACGGCAGGACGGTCATGGATTTGCAGCTCCGGCAAAAACACAATGTCAATCTGGTCTTAATCAAGCGCGGTGAAAACAGCAAACAAACGAAGGCCGAGAAGGCCAAGATTATTAATGTCCCCATGCCCAGCACAGTGATTTATCAGGGTGATATTCTAATGGTCGCCGGCTCCGACGCCGACCTCGCAAAACTACCGCAAGAATAGAAATTGAGAATCCTAAACTCAGAAATCGGCATTCTGTGTTCTATATTCTGTATTCTTCCCACTGGATATCCTGATATTCCAGAATTTGCAGATCATCTTGAATAGATCCCAGTCTTCGCTAATGTTATAGAACGACTTGAGAAATGTTCCATCTTCGTCCGGTAAGTCTTGAAAGCGAAGGTAGAACGCCTCTTCGGTCTTCGGTGTGTCCTCGAACCATTTTAACGTAGCCCAGGAGCGCCTATGACGTTCAAATTGGGGTAGTTCGATCTGGGCTTCAAATCTCATTTTATCCGACTTGTCTGTTTTGTGATGTGTTTTCATTGGTTTGTCCGCTTCCGTTCTCATACAGCTTTCCACTTCCTTACAATATTATCCTCCTGAAGTTTATTGCTAAAGGCGGCCACTTCTCCTGTCACCTTTAACGACCTGTGACAAGATGAACATCGGCCAGTACCGGGCATCACTTTAGCGTAATCAGAAACAGTAGTAGCCATGTTGCCTAAGAGCGTGTGTGAGAAGCCTCTTTGTCGTGGCATGGGCATCTTGCTCGTTCTGCGTGCTGCGTTCTGAGTGCCGCTGAACGCCGAACTCTGAACGAGTATGCTGTTAGTACATATCAGATTTTTCGATATTCTCTGAGTGCATCGAGGAGGTTTTGCATATCTTGCGGCAGGGGTGCTTCGAATTTTACTGTCTTCTCGGTTGCCGGGTGTTTGAATTCAAGGCTGAAGGCGTGGAGCGCGACTCGACTTAAAATCGGCTCCTGCACCGTTGGTTCGGTATCAGCCAACTGCCACCGATAAATGAGTTTGCCGCCATACATATCGTCGGCGACGATGGGGTGCTTTATGTATGAGAGGTGGACGCGGATCTGGTGGGTTCTGCCGGTCTTTGGAGTCAGCTTCAGCAGAGAAAAGCCTCGAAAAGGTTCGAGCACTTCATAGAACGTTACGGCTTCTTTTCCGGAATCGGGGCGAACGGCATACTTTTCCCTGAACCTCGGGTGGATGCCCAGGGGGATGTTGATACGGTCGGCGGTCAGCTCCGGGGTGCCGTGGACGATTGCCAGATATGTTTTGTTTACCTGCCGGTGTTCGAATTGTTTGGCGATTTTCCACTGGGTGGTGTCGTTTTTTGTGACGATCATAACGCCGGTAGTGTTTTTATCGAGCCGGTGGACGATGCCGGGCCGAAATTCGCCAAGGCCGGTTGATAGCTTGTCTGAATAGAACACAAGGGCGTTTACGAGAGTTCCGTGTGTGTTTCCACGTGCCGGGTGTACAATCATCCCGGACTGCTTGTTGAGAACTATCAGCTCTTCGTCTTCGTAAATTATATTCAGCGGGATATCTTCGGGCAGAATATCTTTGCTAGGCGGCTCAGGCGGGGTAAAGTCAATCTTGTCGCCCGGGCTGAGCTTGAGGCTTTGTTTGGCGATTTTCCCGTTAACCTTGACGGCTCCCTGCTTGATTGCATTTTGGATGAAGTGACGGCTCAGGTTGCTGAAACGGCCGTGGAGGTATTTATCGAGCCTGCGTTCTCTGATCGAGTGGCCAACGTGAAGTTCTTCGGCTACATTGGCGGACTCGGGTTTATCGTCTGAAGTCGGACTTTGTGAATCACTTGCCGGACACATTAGCATCGACGGGTAAATTAGCCTCAACCGGCTGATTAGACTTAGGGAGCATATCGAACTCAAGGGGCCGATAGATATTGAAGGGCGGGATGATATTCGGCAGTTGGTCAGCGCCGGTCGGTATTGTTTGTACCGTGGGTTCCGGCGCAGGCTTAAAGACAATCTTTTGCTGATAATCGGCCATTATTTCAAGGCGGCGTTTTGCCCGGATGGTTGCAAGAGTGCTTTCGAAATCGGAATTTCCCGCGACATCCTGAAATATCTGCCGGGCCTGCTCGAAATTGCCAAGTTCTTCCTCGCAAAGACCCATGCCGAATTTAGCCGTGGCAGCCAATGAAGGATTTGCCGGGCATTTCTCGAGTGCTTCGGCGTAACTGGCTTTTGCCAGATTGGTCTGATTTATTAAATACTGCTCTTCGACATTTCCGTAGTGCAGTTCCGCTCGCAGGGCTTCTGCTCGTTTAATAAGTGCCAGGGCTGCCATTCGCTTGTGACTTGTTTTTTGGGCGAAGCTCTGGAGGCTGTTTGCCGGCTGGAGAAGTACGAACGACCAGTCTCTTCCCTGGGACTGCTGGCCCTGAAGGATTTGCATTTTGCCGCTTGATATCTGATTGAGCAGGTTCGTAAATTCGGTCTGTTCTTGTACCTGTACGACATTTTTGTTGTAGAGCCTCCAACCATATAGGGCTCCGGCCGCAACAGTGAGTACTGCTACGATAACTATCGTTACGAGATTCTCCTTTGTCCATTCTGGCAGGTGGCTGAGCCAGTCGGCTAATTCATTCGTCTTTAGTTCATGCCGATGGTCGGATTTCATTTCTTTCTCCGTTATTTTTTATATCGTATTGCGTATATCGTATTGCGTTCTAATTTTGCGCGATACCTATCACTCAATACGCATCACGCAATACGCACGACGAAACGCATTGTAGCAGGATTTGTTTTATCTTGCAATAGCCATCTTTCCCGATTAGAATTTTTGTCGGCAAAGAATCGAAAGGACGTCAATGCTCAAATTGAGACAAAACTTTATACCTTTTCGTTTTTGTATAGTTATAGTTTTGACGGGCGCGCTATATGCGGCCGGTGAACCCAGGGGATTAGAAGGTATTTGGGATCCGGACAGATATATCAGCCTTGATGAAATAGAACCGGGGATGGAGGCCTATTGCCTGACGGAGTACGGCGTTGCCGGGATTGAAAAGTTCGGCATGGAAGTGGTAGATGTCATACGCAACATAAATCCAAGCTCCAGTCCCGGCAGTAGAGATGCGATTTTGGTCAAAGGGACCGATGAGCGTTTTATACACACCGGGCCGGTCGCCGGATGCAGCGGCTCGCCGGTTTATATTGACGGACGATTGGCCGGGGCGCTGGCTTTCACGTGGAGTTACGCGAAAGACCCGCTCTACGGGGCGACACCAATTGCCGAAATGCTCGCTGTTGGCCGGGGAGGCCGGGCCGATATTTCTGAGCAACGAGCCGGCCAAGTGGATATTGGAATTGATTTTACTGCTCCCATTGATTTTGCTGAGGTTGACAGACGGCTTAGAAGCAGGCTTGTCAGAGCAAGTAGTGGCTTTCGAGGTGCGAATTACTTGCCGTGCCCTTTGATTACTTCCGGCCTGCCTGCCGAGGTTTGTGAGCAGCTCAGTGCAGTAGTTGAGCCGTTCGGATTTGTAGTCGTCGCCGGTGGCTCTTCGCGTTCAGAGTTCGGCGTTCGGAGTTCTCCGGAGCACGCAGCACTCAGCACGCAGAACGAATTAGTGCCGGGAGCCTGCCTGGCCGTACCGATGGTTTCAGGTGATATTTCGATGAGCATTTCTGGGACCGTTACGGAAGTTATTGGCGATAAGGTCTACGCCTTCGGGCACTTCCTGCTTGGTTACGGGCAGATAGACTTGCCGATGGCCACAGCGAAAGTGCATACAGTTGTCTCAAACATGGCGAGTTCATTTAAGTTAACCAGCGTGTTGGAGACGGTCGGTGCTGTAACGACCGATGAGGCGACTGGGATTGTCGGTAAGATAGGTGCCGAAGCAAAGATGATCCCACTGACAATACGAATAGACCGCTATAACGATACCGAGAAGCGCCTGTACAACTGCCGGCTCATGAATAATCGGATGCTCACGCCGTTTTATCTTCGGATGGTCGTAGCCGGAGCGGCATTTCAACTCGGTGATTTGCCACTTGAGCATATGATCGAGTATGAAGTGGATATCGGCATCAAGGATGCAGAATCAGTGACTTTCGAGAATATTTCCAGCGGTATGGGCCTGAACGAGGTGGTGATGGAATGCTACAGTTGCATCGGGCTTCTTATGAATAATCCGTATGGAGAAGTTGATATCGAATCGATAAATATCGAAATTCGCATTATGCCCGGAAGTGTTGTTTCACATATCTGGTCGGTCGATTTGTCCGATTCGAAGGTCAAGGCCGGCCAGAGCATCGAGATAAGTGCTGTTCTGGAATCTGTTTTGGCAGGCAAGAAGCAGTATCAGTGGAGCCTGGAGATACCTGAAGACCTGAGAGAAGGGAAGTATGAGTTGACTATATGTGGCCAGCGTGATTATGAGCGGTTCCTTGTCAAGACGGTCCCTCACAGATTTATTGCCCAAAATTTGCCGGGTTTGATTGAGGCGCTAAATAATTCTCTGCAAATCGACAGAAATAAATTATATTGTCTTTTAGCTTTGCCGTCGGGCGGAGTCATAATAGAAACGGCCGAGCTGCCCGACCTGCCGGCAACTAAGGTATTGCTCCTGCAGGACACAAAAAGGGCACTGAGAATCCGGCCGTATTCGCACTGGCTCGAACGAAATCTTGAAACAGGCACAATTGTAATCGATAAGAAAGTCCTGCAAATAACAGTTGAAAAATAAATGGACGAAAGACAATTGAGAATGATGAATTTAGAATTGAGAATTGACATTAGGAATAAATTCTTTCTTAATTCTTAATTCTATTTTGGGAGTAGCTATGAGAAATATATTCGGTATTTTCGATTGCCGATTGCCGAATTCCGATTTCAAAATCGTAAATCGTAAATCAAAAATCGTAAATCAGTTAGCGCTCTGTCTGGTTTTGAGTTCGGCTTGTTTGGCGGTCAGCAGCAAGGTTACTCGTCATACCAGCAGTACGGATTTATTGAAGGGCCGGATCGAAAATGTTGTGATTGGCTCGCGTGGGACGATTCAATTAGGGCGGGCGGCCGAATCAACCATTTGCGATTTCCGATTGCCGAGTGCCGATTTAACAATTGAAAATCGAAAATCGAAAATCGAAAATCCGAACGATGTCTGGTCGATCAACAGTATCGTTGTGAGTGGCGGAACCGTCTATTTCGGCACAAGTCCCAACGGCGGCATATACAAATACAGCCTCAATAAACTGACGAAGATTTATCCGCTGAAAGAGATAGGATCAACCGCAGAGAACGCAGAGAATGCAGGGAAAGGAATTGAAAATACAAACTCTGCGGGCCCTGCGAACTCGGCGGTAAAAGCAGATGCAAATACGGTCGAAGCCGAGGAGTATCTGTCAAACGAGCATATTTTCGCTATGACAACGGATGTGGCCGGTCGGCTTTTAGCGGGGATTAGCGGCAAAGGATGCAGACTGTGCCGGCTCGAAGGCGAGAAGATGGAAACAATCTTTGAACCGAACGATGCTAAATATATCTTCGCGTTAGCTCTTGATGAAGGCGGCAGCATTTATTTGGGAACCGGGCCGGAAGGCAAGATTTATAAACTAAATTCTCTTGGCAAAAAACCTCAGCTTATTTATGACAGTCGCGATAAAAACATACTCTCACTTGCCATTGGCCGGGACGGCTATATTTATGCCGGAAGCGACAGCCGGGGTCTGATTTATAAGATACACACTCGGACCAAAAAAGTAACGGTTTTATATGACAGCGACCAGCCGGAAATTACGGCACTCTTACCTACGGGAAATTCCGGATCCGACGCGAATCTATACGCAGCGGCGACTTCGGCGAAAATCGTCCAGACACAAACTAAATTCGCCGCATCCACTTTTGGCGGAACTTCGCCCGGTAGGCCTGAGGCGGAAGCGAAAAAGGACGAAAGTCCCAGCGAGAATAAAGGCGACCGAAAGCTTGAAATTGCAAACACAAAAGTTACGAGCGAAGCGAAACCTGCCACGGGACCGCCGCCGGTTCGTAAGGGAACCAAGACAACTCAAGCCAGCCACATTTACAAGATTACTCAGGATGGTTTCGTGACGGATGTATTCAGCGGGGCGGCAGTTTTCTTCTGTCTGGCAGAGAAGGATGGCAAGCTGCTTATCGGAACCGGCAACAACGCCAATCTATTCAGCGTCGATCCGGCCAGGCAGCAGCAGGCTGTGATTTACGAGGACGAGCAGGCGGCACAAATCACTGCGATTGCTCTGGCGGGCGACGCGGTGTATCTCGGCACGGCAAATCCGGCAAAGCTGATTACGCTGGGTTCCGGCTTTGCTTCCGAGGGCACCTACACGTCCGACCTGATCGATGCCGGTCAGCCGGCGACGTGGGGCAAACTCCAGCTTGAAGCGAATATTCCGCAAGGATGTAAGGTTATGGTCTCGGCTCGCAGCGGGAATGTCAAGGATGTCAACGACCCAACTTTCTCCGAATGGTCCGAGCCGGCGGAAGTGACCGAGCCGGTACAACTGCAATGTCCTCTCGGCAGATTCTGTCAGTACAAACTCATCCTGCAAAGCCAATACGGAACTGACAGTCCGCTGATTAGGGAAATTGCCGTGGCTTCTACTGTGCCGAATCTGGCGCCGCGAGTCGAATCAGTCACGGTGAGTCGAATTAAGGGTGCCGGCAAGCAGGGAGTCTTCAAAATCGGCTATGTGACCAAAGACGATAACGGCGACAAATTGGTTTATACAATCGATTTTAGAAAACTTGGCAGGACAAACTGGATTGAACTGAAGGATGAGCTTGAAGCTTCGAGCTACGAATGGGACGGCAAAACCGTCGAGGACGGACGATACGAAGTTAGGGTAACAGCAAGCGACGCCAGAAGCAATACGACTTTGACCAAACTGACCGGCAGCAGAGTCAGCGAGCCGGTCGTCGTCGATAACACCGGGCCGGTTGTAAAGAACATGAAGATTACATCATCCCTCAAAGACAACGGAAAATATCGGGTTCTCGGGATCGAGGTCGCCGATGAATTTAGTGCGATTAGCAAGCTGGAATATACGATTGATAGTAACGCTCGCTGGATCGGTACCGTGCCGGACGATTTGGTCTATGATACGACGGACGAGAATTTCACGATCAGAATAGACGCGGAAGAAGATTTGCCGAAAGGCGATCATGTCATTACGGTCAGAGTTAGCGATGCGGTTGGCAATACAACGTATAAAACCCTCGAAGTCAATGTTGATTAGCGTGCCTCGTCTTCGCTCGGCATGAAGGATATCTTCACCCTGAGCGAAGTCGAAGGGTTGGTTATCGTGCGTTATATAGAATTTGAAAAAATTGCCGAGACGGTTGAATCGCTGTGTATATCAGCCGGTTACGAGCTGCCTGAGGATGTTTTAACTGCTCTTGAGGGGGCGGCACAAAAAGAATCCGATCCGACTGCTGCAAAAATTCTTAATCAGCTCATCGAAAATGCCCGCATAGCGAAAGATGAAAGAATCCCATTATGTCAGGATACGGGGCTTGCGGTGGTCTTCGTAGAGCAGGGTTCGCAAGTAGCTATCAAATCCTCTGCCGGGGATGGGGGGGGGACGTTGCTTGATGCAATCAATACCGGTGTTGCAGCCGGCTTTGAAAAGGGTTATCTTCGTAAAAGCGTTGTCGCCGATCCTCTAAGAAGAATTGAGAATGAAGAATTGAGAATGAAGAATTCTAAATTCGACATTCTAAATTCTAAATTGGGCGGCCTTGCCGCCGTGCCTGCGATAATTCATCACACGATTGTGCCGGGCGAAAAGCTAAAGCTGACCGTGATGACTAAAGGCGGCGGGTGCGAGAACAAAAGCCAGTTCAGGATGTTCAGACCCACGGCAGAGAAAGAGAAGATTATTGACTGGATTGTGGATGTTGTCGGCTCTGCCGGCGCCGATGCCTGCCCGCCGTTCATTGTGGGGGTGGGGATTGGGGGTAATTTTGAGTTGAGCTGTCTGCTGAGCAAAAAAGCGCTATGCCGAAATATAGGCTGGAAACATAGCGATCCGTTTTATGCTGAGCTTGAGGCCGAATTACTTTCGAGAATCAACGCGCTCGGTATCGGTCCGCAGGGTCTTGGCGGCGATACCACTGCTTTGGCTTGCCTGGTCGAGACGGCTGCGTGTCATATTGCCTCGCTCCCGGTGGCCGTGAATATCGAATGCCACAGCCACAGGCATAAAACGGCGATTATCTAAGCAAGCAAGGCCGTTATGAAACCGGCCCTGCGATCGATAGATTCACAAATATAAGTAGGTGCCGGATTATTGAAAAGGTTTTCTGTGGGGCCAGCCATGTTTCTCAAATCGGCCGAACTCCGCCTCCGTCTTGGTGCCATCAGGGGCCAGTCCCGAACGCACTTCTCGGGCGGAGCCGTCCACAAAGGAGGCGTTGATCGTTCCGGTATTGAGGTCTCCGCTCATCGGGCTGTGAAACGTGCCAAACCAGTCGCGGCCGTCTGGACACAAGGCATTGTCGTTGAGCACATTGTTATTGTTGGGCCTCATCCACATGTTTTCGGCCGCGAAGAAAAACACATCGGCTTTGCTTCTTGTTATCTCGGAGCGCTTATATATCCCGCCGCGTCCTGTGGAGTCTGTGAGGCAGGAGCCGCCCGAATCCCCTGACTTGGCGCCTAACCAGGAGTTCATGCTGTAACTGTATTGAGGAATCACCGGTATAGAAGGATCGTGGTTGGGATGCTCTGTGCCCACGGACTTGGCTAGGACTTTGAACGAGGGGCACAAATTAACATTTTTTTCCGGCATATAAGGCCACAACGGGCCGTCCGGAGGGTATCTTGGATCGTGCCATCGGCAATAACGCTCATACCCGCCCACGGGGTGCTCATTCGCAACCAAAGACCTCCATGCGGACGGATAGCGGTCGTCATGGTCATCCAGGTACAGAGCCTGCACAAGTCCGTATTGCCGCAGGTTTGCCCGGCAGGTTATTTCCCTGGCCTGCTCCTTTACCCGTTGTAGAGCCGGCATCAGTATTGCCATCAAAATCGCAATAATAGCAATCACAACCAAAAGCTCGATTAGGGTGAATCCTCTTTTATACTTGCTCATCCTGATACTCCTTCAATGTCTTCTGTTTACTTTACTTTTCAGAATCCTGTACTTATGAATTCGTCAAGAAAGCATTTATTTGTTCACTTTTAGTATATCGAAATTGTCTTAGTAGTCTTTATATTTTGCCAACCAGCCGTCTCCGTAATTACTCCAGTCTTCCGGTCTGACGCCGCCGGCCCTTGTCCAGGTATTGGCTCTATTATACCCGCGATGCCAATTGAGCGTAAACAGCTCTTTGAGCCCCACGGATTGTACGTGGTAATCCATAAAGACGGCATTGATGGTTCCATTATGGCGGTTGAGGAAGAAACGGTTCATCGCGTTAGCGTCGGAGCGCTCCTGCCAGCCATCGTATTCCGGGGGTGTATTGGTAGCCTGCGGCCAACCACACCAGAAATAGCAGTCCATGAACATGGGGATGTCACTGCTGCCTTTGACGTTCGTTGTTCTCCAGAATCCGTCGGGCGATATACCATAAACTGAATCGCCGATAGGCACATATATATATCCGTTAACTCCGTAGCTGCCGTAATAGCCTATTGTCCGGCCGCCTCCGGCGTCCCAAACGGGAATCTTTCCCCAAGCTAACTCCGTACTGCCCCACCAACCGAGTACCTGTATCCCGTCGGGATTAGCGATTTTGTGAGCTACGGGGCAGCAACGGATGTCTTCGGCGGTAATGTAGTAATCCCGCATCGAGTCCATCCATCGCCCGTAGGCGTCGCCACCGCTTTTGCGTTCGGGGAACTGGGCGTTGTTGTCGTCCGTATACATTGCGAAAATCACGCCCCACTGTTTGAGGTTTGCCTGGCAGACCACGGTTCTTGCCTGT
>DAOVMB010000311.1 GCA_030630905.1 Sedimentisphaerales bacterium | reverse complement strand
ATATATGAAAGGGCATTATGAGGAATTGTGCGGTTTTGGGCGGCGAAAAAACAAAGCCAATTCAAAGCCATTCAAAGCCAATCTGTCTCAACGTCTGAGACCAACGGAGCAGGAGGGATTCGAACCCCCGGTACCTTTCGGTACAACGGTTTTCAAGACCGTCGCCTTAAGCCGCTCGGCCACTGCTCCTTAGTATTTTACATATTTTACAACCGACAGGCCGGCATTGCAAGAAAATTAGGGGCAACTACACAGGCTCCAACGAAACTGAAAGGTCCAGGAGTAATAACCGTAAATCAGTCAATAAAGCAATACTGCCGCCGGACTATAGTGTCCAGTTATTGTGATACTCCGGGCGGATGTACCTGTCCGCTTCGGGAGCGTTTGTTGCTTTTATATTTAGCCCGTCCCAGGCTAATTTCTTGCCGGTACGCAGGGCGACATTGCCCAGGAGAATCACCTCGGTTAACGGGCCTGCGTAGTCGAAGTTTGAGCTTGCGGGCTTGCCTCCCTTGCAGGCGTCGATCCAGTCTCTGTGGTGCCCTTTGGACCGGGCAAGCGTCTTCGGCGGCAGCTTATAGGCTTTCATCTTGGTCTCGGGAATGATTCGGGGATTGCCGCCCCAGCCTGGGCACATGATCTTGCCCTTGTCGCCCACGAATAGAATGCCGTTTCCGCCGCCAGTCAGTTCCCGGCCCGGTTCCAGTTCTTCCGGACGCGGCGGCATCAGCCCGCCCCCATACCAGGTCACACTTACTGGCGGCATGTTCTTGCGGGCGCCGAACTGATAGTGAATAGTCGATGTCAACGGCGTCGTCTCCGGGTTGATTCCGCTCGAACTGGCTTCGACGCTTACCGGATGACCTAATTCCAATGCCCAGAAGGCGGGGTCCATGTTATGGCAGGCCATATCTCCGTTTGCTCCTGTTCCGAAATCCCACCAGCCGCGCCAATTATACGGCGCGTACGCCGGGTGATACGGCCTTCGCGCTGCTGGGCCGAGCCACAAATCCCAATCCAATCCGGATGGTACCGGCGGTGTTTCCTTGGGCCTGGCTGTTCGATTCCCCGCCCAACCGGCTCCTGTATTACTCCAGGAATGCACTTCCCGCACATCTCCGATTGCACCGTCCCTGATCCATTCGACGGTCAGACGGATTCCTTCGCTGCTGTGACCCTGGTTGCCCATCTGCGTGGCGACTTTAGCCTGCCTGGCTGCTTCGGTGATTTTGCGGGCTTCATGGATCGAGTGTGTCAGAGGTTTTTCGCAATAAACATGCTTGCCGTTTTTAATTGCCGCCATTGTTGCTGTTGCGTGGACGTGGTCCGGCGTCGCCACAAGCACCGCGTCGATATCCTTTTCTTCTTCGAACATTCGGCGGAAATCGATATAGCTGGCGCAGCCTTTGTAACTGCCGGTCGATTTTTGACCGGCGTAATGTTTTTCGATAAGCTCACGGGCAGGCTTTCTTCCTGCCACACCGCCGTAATAGAAGCGGCTGTAATCGGATTGCTCGTTTACGTCGCAAATTGCCATTATTTGTACGTCCGCGTGTCCGAGCAGTGCCTTGATATTTTGTGTGCCCTGACCGCCTGTACCGATGATTGCAACATTGAGTTTCTCGCTCGGCGGTGTGTATACGCTGCGTCCCAGCACGTATCGTGGGACCACGGTAACCGCCGCTGTAACCGCCGCCGCACTGCCGACGAACTCGCGTCGGGAAATCTTCGCGTTCTTTGACTTGCCGGTTCTGTGATGACTTTTCATATCAATGTTCTCCAAAAAGTTGACCCATCCAAATTGTGCCGGGATCTAATGTTGGCTCTTATTACCGGTTGATATTATATCCATGCATTGCTCTGGCTACAAAGCTTTTATTCAAGTCACCCGGTCCGGATTTGGCCGATTCTCAAGATTCCATCCGTCGATGGTCAGGGCGGTCTGGTCATTTGTGGCTGAAAATATGGCCTCGATGGTTCTGGTTTCGCCGGGCAGCAGGCTTACATAGTTATCTTCCCAGAAGACAGGTAGGATCGTTTCTCCGCTGTTTTTGTCCGAAATTTTCAGCTCGATGAAAAATGCGATTGTCTCGCCGGCGTTGTGCAGCGTTGCCGTCATTTTCGTCTGTTCGCCAGTCATCTCGGCATGATGTTTGAAATTTACTTTCGCAGGCGGCAGCGAATTCAGTGCGGTCAAGTCCGCGAATTTTTTACTGGGCGTGTAATAGGGCCAGGGCTCGACCTTGGTGTCGTAGTCCAAAACATCCGGCCTGGTTGACAGCCAGTAAAAGTTGCTGCCGATTTCAATATCCTTTTCATTATTGAGCCTGAGATCGAGAAAATAAGTCGTGCTGATGTTTTCAATTTCAGGAAGCTCGAAGATTTTGGCCGACGATTCCGGTTCGGCATCGATTTCAAAGGTTCTGTTGAAGACTTCCGCGGAATTTATATCCAGAACCCGGATCGTCGCCTTTAGGTTCCGGAATGCTGCTAAATGGTCGTTTACAATATAGATGCCGCGGTCGCCGTAGTTGTAGAGCAGATGCAATGGTTCGCATGCTTTCTTTGCGGCGTAGAACGCTCCGGTCGGCATGAGATATTTGTCATAAAGCTGCCAGTACATCTTCGGCCAGGCGGCGTTGAGCATCCACTGGACGATTCCGGTGGCGGAGCCTTTGTTGGCCCGAAACGCTTCGAACATCGGCCGCATCAATTCGTAATTTAAGGCCTGTGCCTTTACGGCGAAATCCTCGATGTTGTCCGGCTTGCCGTAGCGGCGATTTATTGCTTCCCGATACCGATCCAGTGTGCTAAATTCGTTCAATCCGCAGTGGTAATCCCAGAATTCGTCAATCGGCCACAGGTGCTCTTCGGGAATCATTTTTTTGATGCTATCCAGCGTAGGCACGACTGCTCCGGGTGATGTCTCCGTATTGAAACCGTAGGCTCCGCCGAGAGTCTTGTCTGTGTACCAGTAGACCGGTGGCGTGTACGCATAAGGGCCGAGCATCTTGACGCCCGAGGGGCCGCAGATTTCACTGATGACGACGTCTTTGCCGATGATTTGCTGTTCGCTGCCCACGCCGCCCGTCGATGCCAGGTAGGGGCGGGACGGATCGTGCCGGCGAAAAGTCTCGATATATCTTCGCGCCAGCTCCGGCTTCGGGACTTTGTCGCTGGCAACAGTCCAGACGTAGATGCTCGGGTGATTTCTCAGCCAGAGAACCTGGTCCTGCCACGATTGGGCAATCAGTTCGATATCATCCGGGCAAGTTACGCCCCCGTAGCGGTCGTCAACCGGTTTTCCGAGGTATTGTTCGTGCTCCCAGTGACAGCTCCAGCCGACCATCATCAGTATGCCGTACCGGTCGCACAAGTCGTACAGCGTCTGGTCCTTACCCCAGATGCCCTCCAGGCGGATGCAGTTTAGATTCATGTGCCTGACGTATCTCAACTGCGCGTCGATGGTCTGCGGCGTATCGGCAAGCAGCAGGTCATCCATCCATCCAGCCCCTTTGATCAGGATTTTTTTCCCGTTGATCTTGAATCCCCGGTGGCCGCCGTCGTTCGTATAGTCTTCGATTTCGCGAATCCCGAATCTCACATGCGCGACGTCACAGGCCTCGCCGTCTGCCGTAAATTTCAAATTCAAATCGTACAAATTCGGCCGGCCCAATTGATATGGCCACCATATCTTTGGATTCTTGATTTTCAGATCTGCAAACTCTACGGTTTCTCGCCCTTGCGGTTCTATATCTATGGCCTTGCTGAATCTTAACGATTCAATTTCGCCTTCGAGAACTCCCGATACGCTGCGTTGCCCATGATTGGCCAGTTCTACAGTGACGGTTAGTGTCGCTTCATCGAGTGTTTCCAGATTCAATTTGGTTTGGACGAAGGGCTGTTCGATTGAGACGCCCCGGCAAAATCGCAATCTGACGGTGCGAAAAATTCCCATATTGCGATCGGGCGGCGGGGGATTCCAATCGACAAAACCGGTGGAAAAATCACCCGGCTTTGGAGGAATCACTTCTAACGCAAGTGCGTTGGTGCCTTCGGAAACGAATTTCGAGATGTCATATTGAAATCGCCGGAAGGCACCTCTGACCTCGGTTGCCGGCGCGATCCGGTTTCCGTTCAACCAGATGTTCGCACTGTAGTTTATGCCGTCGAATTCAAGCAGGACCGTCCCGGCGGCGTCTTTCTGAGAAAGTTGAAATTCCGTTCGGTACCACCACGGTTTCTGGTACGGTTCGCTGGGGATTTCGCTCAGATTCATGCCGAAATAAGGATTCTTATAGACGCCGT
>DAOVMB010000370.1 GCA_030630905.1 Sedimentisphaerales bacterium | reverse complement strand
GTAATCCTTCTCAACATCATACTTCGGCAGCAAGCCGCCAAGAATCGAGAGCGGCATGCCCTGCAGAGGCCCGAATTTAGCAACCGTCTGCCGGAAGTTTTTCGCCGATTTCATCTCTTTAGCGATATTAGATCGGTCAACCAGCTCGGTATATTTCGATGCTGTCGCTTCTGGATTTTCGAGGCAATTGACAATAGCCTTTGCCGCCTGCATTCCCGAGTCAATCGCGTTGTGCAGGCCCTTGATTTTGTGCATATTTACAAAGCCGGCGCTATCACCCAGAATCATAACGTTGCCTTTGCCGATACTGCCTGTTTCCGGATCTCTCGGTATGGCATAGTATCCGCCCTCGGGAATCATTTTCGCGCCGGCCTCCACGACCGTGCCGCCGTCGATGAACTGTTTTACGAAGCGGTGATTCTTGAAATTGGTCAGCGCATCCTGCACGTTCAAGTCGGAGTATTTCCAGTCGGCGCCGATAATCATGCCGACAGACAAATGGTCCTTGGCGCCCGCGTAAACGATGCCGCCTCCGAACATTCCGGGGCCGATTACCGGTGTCCAGATGGGATAGCCCATCGCGTGAACAACCCGGCCCGAGGTAAACTTGTTGTACTGCTCGGGGCTTACCTTGATCAACTCTTTTACGCCGACCGAATATAGTTGCGGACTCTGCCTTTGTAGATTTGCCTTTTCAATAAATTTCTCGGTCAAAAGCCCATCGCATCCTTCGGCCAGCACGACAAAATCGGCGCCGATGATTTCACCTTCGACATAGTTCGACTGCTTGTTGCCTTCCTTATCGAGACCCTGGTCCACGAGTTTGATACCCGCAGCCTGAGCCGATCCGTTGAGCATAATATCTTCGGCCCCAAAGCCGGTCAGCACCTCGGCTCCGAGGTCTCTTGCAATCCGGCCCATCCACTTAGTCAGCTTGCTGATCGATACGGAATAGTCCCCCTTGTGGATCATGTCGCCGAAGCCAAGACCAAGTGACTTGCAGAGCTTGATTGCAAAGAAGATATTAAACGCCAGCTTTTTACCCAGCAGAAACATAATATCATCTTTGTCGATTTTGTTTGCAAGCACGTCTTTGGCGGCGTCGCTTTCCTGCCATCCGGGCGCCGCCGAATCCAGAAGCGTATGCAGCGGCTCGGCTTCCAGGACTGCGCCGGAGAGATTATGATTTCCAAGGTCCGCCGACTTTTCCACAACACAAACGTCGATATCAGGATTCGTTGTTTTGAGCTGTATCGCAGTAGCAAGACCGGCCGGCCCTGCACCAACGACCAAAACGGATACTTTGCTGTAGTCTTTGATGTTTGGCACTTTCTACTCCACCTCTAATCTTATCCTGTATTCAAATTCGATAATCGAAATTCCAATATCTCTATTCAGCCTTCAATGCCTGCACCAACTGAGGTATCGTATCCTCCACAGTTCCAACGATATAGTAGTCGCACTGTTTGAATATCGGTGCATTCGGATCGCTGTTAATGGCAACAATCGTCTCGGTGTTGGCAACGCCGATCATATGTTGAATGGCGCCGGAGATTCCCAACGCAATATAGAGTTTCGGCCCGATGGCGGTGCCTGTCTGCCCGACCTGGTGCACCCGTTCGATAAAGCCTTGTTCTACGGCCGCACGAGAGGCGCCTCTTTCGATCTGCGTTCCCAGCTTATTACTCAAGACCTCGCAAAGTGCCCCCAGAAGCGATTCGTAGCTATCCCTGCTCTGCATTCCCTTGCCGCCGCTGACAACCACCTCGGCGCCGAAGTTCACCTCGCCTGAGCCCAGTTCAGTCTGTATAATCTCCAGACTGACATCGTCTTCGGAAAGCTCGACCTGGTGTTTGATAACCTTGCCCTTTCTCGACGGGTCGGGGAGTAGCCTTTTCATTACGCCCGGCCTTGCGGTTGCCATCTGCGACTTCGAGTTCTTGGTGCGAATCGTAGCCATCACGTTGCCGCCCAGCGCCGGCCGTGTCTGAAGCAATAATGCTATATCACCCTTTCGCGAACTGTCACGAATATCCAGTCCCG
Source organism: Sedimentisphaerales bacterium (assembly GCA_030630905.1). Lineage (GTDB taxonomy): Bacteria > Planctomycetota > Phycisphaerae > Sedimentisphaerales > Anaerobacaceae > JAFGPJ01. The sequence continues at coordinate 1,812 of DAOVMB010000370.1, read as the reverse complement.
TACAGTCGGCGGTCAGGCCGCTATGAACGCGATACGAGACCATCGGCGCCAACATCCGCCCCTGGGGCGTGGCCGCATAAAGAACAATCTGCGGCACATATTTGTCGATAGCATCGGCTACAGCCTTGCGATAGGCCGTTGGATCGAACTGGTTGAGAAGCTTATGCTCGATCGCATAGACGGTGTCGGCGCCGGCGGCGATAAGCTCTTCGGCCATGTGCCCGACGTTGTCGCCGGCGATGCAAACGCCAACCTTGGTTTCGAGCGAATCGGCTAATTCGCGGGCCTTTCCCGTCAGTTCGAAAGTCGCCGGATGAACCACGCCGTCACTGTGCTCGGCTACAACCCAAACTTCACCCTTGAAGGCCGGCTTGGTCGCCTTAAAGCCATCTATCATGTCATCCAGCGTCTTTTTATGGATACTCTTACCGGTAGCTTCAAGAATCTTGGCTTTGACGGAATCATCTATTTGTACCGCCGATTTTATGCCGAGTTCTTTGATCTTTTCGATAAGGAGGTGATAATCATCCTGTTCCTTTTTTGTCGCCTCGAAAATTCTTTGAAACCTGTCTTTACGTTTGTCGGGCAGAACATAGCCGCCTGTCTTGGCGTCGCCATTCTGGTCAGCCTGGCCATTGCCGCTCTTGACAGAATCCACAAGCACTTTAGCCAAAGATTTCACGTCGCTGAACTGACGGCATTTGCGGGTGCTTTTGCCCGGGGGGAAAACTCTGATGACTGCCGTCTTGGAACCCTTGGCTCCGATGTCGGTAGCTTTGATGTCATCGGCGCCCCATTGAATAAGATCGGCCTTATTAGCCCAGCGGGTTCTGCCAAACGTAGCGAATAGAGTATGTTCGTACTTGGCGACGGTAAGTACAGCAGGCAGCTTCTTGGCGGCCACAATCTGACTTCCACCGCTGATGATTCGAGTAAACTCGAACCGCTTTTTCTTATATTCGGCGCCAGTGACATAGGCAATACAGGGCAGGCCCAGCTCCTCGGCTATCTGTGCCGGCACCTGTGCCGTATCACCATCGACCGATTGCATGCCGGAGACCACGAAATAGTCGTCGCCGCATTTGAGCAACTCCCTGGTGATTTTTCGGATCGCATAGGCAAGCGGATTGGCCGTCGCCCACGTATCAGCTCCGCCGAGCGCCCGGTCGGTGAGAAGCACCACTTGATCGGCTGTTCGGGCCAGACTGTAGCGAAGAACCTCCTCGGCCATCGGCGGGCCCATCGTCAAGGCGATGACACGAGACTTGTCGTCGCCGCTGATCTTTTTCATCATGTTCGCAAACGCCAGCGCCTGGGCGTCCAGCTCGTTGATTACGCTTGCCAGCCTTGCTCGAACGAGTGTGCCGGTTTCAGGATCAAAAGCGTTGTCAGTAATTTGCGAGACGTCGGGAACCTGTTTTACCAAAACTATATAGTCACTCATGTTTCGTATCTCGTATTCCGTACCTCGTATTCCGTTTTGAACTGCTTTATAACTCAACACAAAAACGTGAAGATATAACTGCCTTAACTTCAAAGCCACCATTGTAGATCAAACAACAATAGGTAATAAAAGGAAGGATTATATCATGTATTAATATTTTTTCAAAGAATATAAATTCTGTTTTTGTGTTTTTACGCTGTCATGTGCGTCGAAACAGCTCGCACCTCTAAAAAAGTTTTATTTAGGGCTTGTTTTGAATGAGTAAATGATGTTAAATTACGCCCTTGGTAATTGGTTTTAAGGAATGTCAATAGGAATAGTATAGTTTTTTTATTGAGGTGAACCGGAATGGCAGATTTGAAGGCATT
>DAOVMB010000322.1 GCA_030630905.1 Sedimentisphaerales bacterium | reverse complement strand
GCTTCCTGCGGTATCTGGACGTTGCCAACGCTTTTCATGCGTCTCTTGCCTTCTTTTTGTTTCTTGAGCAGCTTCATCTTACGCGTTACATCTCCGCCGTACAGCTTCTGCGTTACGTCCTTGCGGAAACCTTTGATGGTTTCCCTTGCGATGATTTTGCCGCCTATGGCAACCTGCAGTGGAATTTCAAACTGATGCCGGGGAATCGCTCTTCGCAGCCTTATGATCAGCTTGCGGCCTCGAGTCTCTGCTTTGCTGCGATGCACTATCAAACTCAACGCATCGACCGCAACAGTATTTACAAGAATATCAATCTTGACAAGGTCGCTTGCCTCGAAACCTGTAAACTCATAATCCATCGTTGCATAACCCCGGCTGAGGCCTTTAAGAAGATCGTAAAAATCATATACGATCTCGGCAAGAGGGGCTTTATATTCAAGCATTACCCTGGTACTGCTCAGGTAATCGGTTTTTATGAGCTTGCACCGCCTGGACTCCGTGAGTTTCATAACCGCCCCAATCGTATCGGTGCCGGTTATGATTTCAAGGCGAACGAAAGGTTCACGAAGCTCTTCGATATGATTCGGAGAAGGCAATTGGCCGGGCGATTCTATCCTTTTGATTGCATCATCCTTTGTCAGGACTTCATAACTTACCGTAGGTGCAGTCTGAATAACTTCTATATCGTTCTCACGTTCCAATCGTTCCTGGATTATCTCCATGTGCAGCAGGCCGAGAAAACCGCACCGGAAACCAAATCCGAGCGCAGGTGAATTCTGAGGAGTGAATGAGAAACTTGCGTCATTAAGAGTAAGCTTGTCGAAGGCGTCCCTGAGCCTTGAATAGTCCGTATTGGTGCCGGGATAAAAATCTGAAAATACCATCTGCATCGGTTTTTTATAGCCGGGCAAAGGTTGCGAAGCAGGTTCGGCCTGATCCGTGATCGTGTCCCCTATAGTGACGTCGGCCAGTTCACGAATATTTGCGATAACATAACCAACCTCTCCCGTGCAGAGCTTGTCAACGGCAGTCATCTCAGGGATAAATTTCCCAAGTTCGGTAATCGTATAAGTTCTGCCGCTTCGCATAAAGCTGACCTTTTGCTTGATATTCAAGGAGCCGGCGAAAAGCCTGACGTAACATATCACACCCTTGTACTGGTTGCAGTGACTATCGAAGATTAACGCCGCAGCAGGTTCGTCGCTTTTATCATGAGGCGCTGGAAGGAATGTCACTATTGCCTCAAGAAGCTCATCGATTCCCAATCCGCTTTTTGCGCTTATCTTGAAAGACTCGTTGGCACGGATCCCGATGATATGATCGATTTCTTCGGCCACCCGGTCGGGATCTGCCGCGGGCAAGTCAACCTTATTGATTACGCTTAAAAGTTCAACGTTATTTTCAATCGCCAGGTAAGCGTTCGCCACGGTCTGTGCCTCGACACCCTGGCTGGCATCGACTACGAGCAGTGCACCCTCACAAGCGGCCAGTGCCCGGGAAACCTCATAATGAAAATCGACATGTCCCGGGGTATCGATCAGGTTCAGCATATATGTTTTGCCCTGGTGCTGGTAATTCATCGTTACCGCCGAGGCCTTGATGGTTATCCCCCGTTCGCGCTCGAGGTCCATATTGTCCAGGAGCTGCTCGACCTTTTCACGGTCGGAAATCGTGCCGGTAAGCTCGAGCATACGATCTGCCAGGGTGCTTTTGCCGTGATCGATATGTGCTATAATCGAAAAATTTCGTATATGTTCCGTACTCATCTCGAAAGTTTTAAACGTTAACTCCTTAGATCAATCCGGGTAAACTCGAGACTGTTGCCGATTATACGGGGATTAAAAATCAAATTGAAAAACGGGCTCCGTTTTAAGTGGAGCCCGTTAGATTTTCCGGTACTTTGCTTCGGATTAGCCGGGGATGACGTTCGTCGCGCAAGGGCCTTTTTTGCCCTGTCCGATCTCGAACTCCACCTTCTGGCCTTCATCAAGACTGGCGTAGCCGCTCATCTTGACTTCCGAATGATGAACGAATAAATCCTCGCCGGCGTCGTCGGGGGTGATAAATCCAAAACCTTTGCTTCCGTTAAACCATTTTACTGTACCTGTACTCACTACTATACTCCTTTGGCCTTCTAACGGCCATAAATTTTGTCTCTCGGTTTTTTAGGGAGAATATTCTTGAGAGACGTGAGAATATACTACACTGGATGCTATTATACTTCGAGAACCAATCGGAGTTCAATAAAAATAAAAAATAATTTGAAAGTGAAGTGATGGAATGGATATAAGGCGGATCAAATGTCAAAGCGAAACGGGCTCCGCTTTGAGTGGAGCCCGTTGGTTTTTCGGCGCGCTGCTTTGGATTAGCCAGGGATGACGTTCGTCGCACAAGGGCCTTTCTTGCCCTCTCCGATCTCGAACTCCACCTTCTGGCCTTCGTCAAGAGTGGCGTAACCTTCAGTCTTGATTTCCGAGTGATGAACGAATAAATCCTCGCCGCCATCGTCTGGAGTGATAAATCCGAAGCCTTTTTTCCCGTTAAACCATTTTACTGTACCTGTACTCACTTCTGTGCTCCTTTGGCCTTTTAACGGCCATATATATTTTGTCTCTCGGTTCTTTTTTTATGGAGAATATTCTTGAGAGACGTAAGAATATACTTCATGAGCGATAATTCTACTATAATAACCAGATCGTCTTCAATAAAAATAAAAAAATTTATTTTTTAATCGAAATAATAATGTTGGATGTCCCGACGGGCTGAAATCCCACAGGAACCTGTTAATTGTTGCATAGAACAGCATTTCCGATAAATCGGGTTTTCGAAAATCTATTGATCTCGGGCCACAAAAAGTATATAAAATACTTGGACGATCTCCTTAAAACTTGTCCCCGGTGCCATTATGAGAAAACGAATCGGATTTACTCTAATAGAGCTTCTGGTGGTTATCGCAATTATTGCGTTATTAATGGCAATTTTAATCCCGGCTTTGAACAGGGCGCGAGAACAAGGCAAAAGGGCAGTTTGTCTCCATAATCTTAAAGGCCTCGTTTTGGCCTGGCTGATGTATGCCGATGATAATGACGGCCGCCTGGTCCGGGGTCTTGCCGGCGATAACGGATGGGTAAGGCTCATCGGGACCCTGCCAAACGAGAGACCTGTCGAAGAACAGCTCGAAGCCATACGAAACGGTCTCTTGTTCGAATATGCCAAGATGACCAGGCTGTATCGCTGTCCGGTTGCCGGGCGAGATGAAATGCGGACGTACAGTACCGTCCATTCAATGAATGGAGTCGAATTTACCGGAAGCGGCGAAGTGTATACGAAACTGTCGGAGATAACCAGACCCGGCGAAAGAATGGTCTTTCTCGATGATTACGGCGAAGACTGGGATGCCTGCTGGGCCATCTGGCATACGCAGCCGACGTGGTGGAATCCGATCCCCATGCGTCACCACAAGGGCACGACGCTGGCGTTTGCCGAGGGACATTGTGAATCGTGGGGCTGGAGGGACCAGCGAACTATAGATTACGGTAATGAGCCTTGGGCAATCTCAGAAGCTGGTACAGGAATAGATAAAAATCAGCCGGACAACGTCGATCTCATGAAATTGCAGAAAGCGGCCTGGGGGTCCTTGGGATACGAGCCGTAAGGGAAACGAAAATTTAGAGCCTATCCGAATAACAGTTCGCTATCGCCTGTCATGCTGAACGAAGTGAAGCATCTGGGTCACGACCGGCGATACCCAGCCCAGATTCTTCGGTTTCGCCTCAGACCTGTCCTTGAGTGAAGCGAAGGAATGACAAACGCTATAAGGGTAATTCGGATAGCCTCTTAGAAAAATGAGTGTTACGTGGGGGAATTAACCGTTTCGAAAAGCAAATCCACAGCACGCTCCGATGTAATATGGGACTAAGGCGCATAAAAGTGTTCGTTTTCGGCGTAAATTTGAATTGTCATCGAAAATGACGGACTTAGACAAATTACGCGCTCATATTTAGCCGATATAGAGAATGCTAAATCAAGATAAATCGAAGACGCAATCTTAGCGGACCGCTTTTATGACGAGAAAAAATAAAACAATACTCAACTACTGCATTTTGATTCTGCTTGCCGCGGCCATAATCGCATCCGGCAGATACATTAATTCCAAAAAGTCCTCGCCCCCGGAAAAAGACTATGCCACAAAGCTCACCGAGTTGAGAGCCGACCTTACCAAAGCAACT
>DAOVMB010000072.1 GCA_030630905.1 Sedimentisphaerales bacterium | reverse complement strand
GCACAGATGAACACGATCGCCGGCACTTACGCTGCTGTTGCAGTGGGGTCCGGCTTACCTTTGAAATCACGCGATGACGTTCAAGAGTATGCTTCGCCGGCTGATCGTCACGGCGTCAAAATGGTGTTGGACGTACTGCGAGAGTCGTCTGAACCCGTTGTTATCAATATTTTGGGATCGAGCCGGGATGTTGCGATAGCGGGCAAAAAGGCCCCGAAACTTTTTGAGACTAAATGTGCCGCGATTTATCTAAACGCCGGGACGGGTTCTCCCAAAATGAGTCCGGCATCGAAACTCGAATATAACGTCACACTTGAAAGGTATGCGTTTGCGGCTATCTTCGATTTGCCTTGTCCGATCTATTGGATGCCGTGCTTCGAGGAGATGGAATCCCGCCGGCAGCAGGAGGTAAGAGAATACGGCACGCATTATAAGTTTAGGCAGGACCAGATACTCCCTCACTTGTCGGATATGGTTCAAAATTACTTTGCTTATATGTTCGGTAAATACACGGATCACAATTGGCTGGGTTATCTCAAAGGCACAGCAGACGAAGCATTACTGTCCAAATTTGGAAGTATGTACCGACATATATGGTGCACGGCTGGTTTTCTCCATGCGGCGGGTTATACAGTGACTCGTGACGGACAAATAGTGCCTCTTAATGAAAACCACGAGCAGCCGGTTTTTACTTTCGATGCTATAAAAGTCAAATGTGACGATAACAGCCTGACACATTGGGTTCATGACGGCAGTTCAAAAGACCGTTTCATATTTCACGTTCGGGATACGGACAATTATCAATCCGCCATGACCGGCGCGATGAAATCGTTGCTAACGGCACTGCCTTAATACCACAATGCTGCTTAGTTTTGAACGGAACAAAAGTTCAAAGCAGCAGTGGCTAAAACCGAGATTCCCCGGTGCGATTCATCGCACCCTAACCGGTTTGTCACTCTGTGATTTCTCGTTCCAGGAGCATATTGAGCCCACCTTTCCAGGAGGAGAGCGACCGAAGGCCGACTTCTCCGTAAAGGCGATTGAGACGCCAGCCCTCGCTTCCGAACTGGTTTAAGGTATCCAGGATCTGCTGCTCATTGGACTTTACAGTTTCCAGCTTCAGATAATGGATCTTGTACTCATACTTCTTCATGCTGTTTTCCTTTTCGCTAATAATAATTATGCAGCCATGTCGAAGGCGATATTTCGCACTATTTTAAATATGTTGATTTATTCTCTGGATTTATTCGAAGCTCACGGTCGCTTGCCCCTTTCCTTTGCTGAGCAGCACTTCTTTGGTTTGGGTTCCATATGTCACGGTGTACTTGTCGTAGAAGGCGTGAATCCGGCATTGGCCGTTCACGTCTGCTTTAACCTTACTATTGGTCCACCATTCTTTGAAGAAAATGTACCGAACGCCTAATGCGTCATTGGCGGGAATCTATTCCCAGAACAAGTGTACCGCCGTTAAGAATGACAAAACCATCTTTTTCATCGTCTACTCCTGTCAGTCTTCGATAGTGATGCTTTTCCAGACAACCGTAGTTCGTCCGGCTAAATCCACTGTGGCGGCTCGGAGACGGTATCTTCCCGGTTGTCTGATTGTGAATAGCATTTCCACTTTTATCCGGGCGCCTTCATCAAGAATACGAGGCTCTCGATCCTCACTGAGAAGAAAGCGATAATCCTCCTCTCCGGGGCCATACAACTCCCAAAACACTTTCACATTCCTGTAAATACCTTTTGAGTCGGCCCCCAACGTATAATAGACGGGCGAAGAACCTTCGCTCAGAAAGGCACGGGCGGTGACCAATAGAGGTGCTTTGTCGTTCTCAGTTGTCAGTTCGATGGCGAGCCGGGGCGGATCACCTTCCGGCCGGTCCGGGATTCTTGGGCCATCGTGCAGAGTGTTTTTCCCATCAACAATCACCTCGACCTTTCCGTCTTCCCTCACGCGGACGACCTGCCGGTATCCCGTAAGCCGATGCCCTTCGATATCCCAGAGAAGATCATAAGCAATGCCCATCCGGATACACCGCTCAATTTCCGTGAAGAAGTTACCCATTAACGTGCGGTACTTGACGCCTTCTCGGTTCACGCGCTCCAGGTTGAGTTCTCCGAGACCCCATAAATTGCCTTTGCCCAGATAAACGTGGCCGAGGTTGTAGCCGGGAGGTAAAAGAATTGCGACTTCCGCTGCCTGCTTCAATCTTTGCAGGTTTCTATAAGGATGGGCATCGGCGTGCGCCCGCAGATTCCTCGCCAGGGCCAGACACTCACTATAGGGAACGCAGGCAAGTCGGTGCGTATCCCAAAAGAAGAATAGCTGCGCTCCGAGATCATAAGCATGCGTTAGAAACCAAAAGCTATCCGCACGATCGACTTGACCATAGATACTTGTTCCCCATCCCTTGTTCGTGAGTCTTGCTGCGCCGCGCAGAAATCCATAAATAATTCCAATCAGGTTTTTGGGATTTTCAACAGGGATCTGACAAAGGTAAGCCATATTTATTTCCGGAAGGGTTCTAAGCGTCCCTATGCGCCCTGGTGGTTCAAAAACCATCGCAGAAGGGGGCGCGCTATTTCCTTCGCCAAGCTGATGAAGCGCTGAACTTATCATAGTCTCCCATGTATAAAGGTTCTGCTGAAGAAATTCCATGTCGCCCAGATCCACATCAGGCCGTGCCGACAAACCACGAAGTAAAGCAGTTGGATTACCTTGATACTTTGCTTTGTGAAAATATTTCTGAAATTCCTCTAAGGCAATCTGAGGTGTAATGGCCTCTCGAAACTCTTGATCCTTCCTTAAACGGGGCCGAATAACGTGATCCCTGGTACAAACCGCCGGTTCATCGAGAAACAGAAGGGGACCAAGGTAGTTACTTCGATAAAGGCATTCCGGATAGTTGACCTGCTCTCCACCGATCCCCCAATAGAACACATCACGGCGGCTGATCCAGTCCGCTTGCTCTTTATCGACTCGGAGACAATTCATTCCTGCTTCGATCATTTCATCATAATCGTTTTTCGTGAGCCGAATCAACTCGTAGTTGGAGTCGTCGTAACGCCGGGTTTCATCTTTCTGTCTCGTATTATGAGGAACACCAATTAGCACATCCGGAAGAAGTTCGAGAATTCTGATATTAGCTGGCGGAGAAACATATTTTGAGTCCTCAAGTCTTTCGAGCAAATAGACGTTTCCCAGGTAACGCATTTTCTCGGCAAAGAGACCCTTTGAGGAAACACTATCTGCGGCACGTGGAAAAAGATGGCTCCAAGCACCAAGTGAGGGGAGAACTGCTTCGCCTGAGAATTGGTGACGGAACTCCAGGGCCTGAGTATTTCCCTCCTTCAGTATATATCGTGCCGTCGTTTCACGGGCAGCCGTAACACTGGCAGGGGGATACCCTTTGGTAAGAATCCAAACACTAAACGGTTCCCCATTTGCTTTTGCTGCGTGCAAATGAAGCCATTGGAATTGACGGCCATTCTTTTCTTCCAACGAACCGAGGGCCAGCCTAAGGGTCATCACAACGGAACCGGGAATTGCGCCGCCGGATTCATGGCGATAGGTTGCCACGAGTCCCGGCTTTCCAATAGAACCTTGATTGCTGCTGGTCGTATGCACCTCAATCGAATCTTTTTGTTTCGGTTCTTTCGCTTCGCCGCGATTCACACCGACTGGGTGAAGTAATATTGCCAGCAAAAGGACGATCCCTGGTTTCATAGGCAACTCCGCTACTTTAGAAGCAATATTTCGCTAACAGTAACTATATAACTAAAGCCTCTCAAGTTGGTCACAATACATTGCAGCCCAATCAAAAGCACAGCAACTTTTATTACAGCAGACTCTTACGCATGAGTATACCGGATTAGATATAAATGGCAAGAAAACGGTAAATGCTCAGCCACTTGGACGTCTTTGTTACGAAAGTGTGTGATCATGATGCAATAACAAATTTTAGATTTAAGCCTTGATATCCTATGTGTCTATAATAGTAAATAATCTCTCTTACCTTACTATCGCTTTTTTGGTAAATTGTACTCATTAAACAAGTATATAAAGCTGATAAAGGATCTAATCATGTTTAACGCTAAACTCATTAAGATTTTGTTCTATCCCTTATTATTATCTCTTGTCGGTTTATTTCTGCAAAACGTACAGGCCCAGGGAATTTCCGCCAACCGCAGCAAACCAGCAGATGATAATCATTTTAGTCAAGATGGCTTTTTGAAAATCGATGGAACTGCCCGATTGATAATCGGCTTGTACGAACTACCGACAGACGACGAAAGACTCAGAGAAATAGCTCAAAGCGGTTTCAATCTGGTCCGAGTTCCACAGGATATCAATGCATTGGATCGGGTACACCAGCACAAACTTTATGCGTGGATTTGTCTGGGTTCCACAGTTAAGCTGAAAGAAAATGACCTTAATAATGAACAGAGACTGGCGCAAATCATAAATAAGTTCAAAGATCACCCATCACTGTTGGTTTGGGAATTGCCCGACGAGGCACTTTGGAATATCTGGTGGTCTCGTCATCCCTGGATATTTGGCGGTCAACAACGAGAATTACGGAAATGTATTGAACAAGCGAAGAATCAGATTACAGATGCTAATACCTCCAAATGGCTATCGCTGCTGCGAAAAGCCAACGATTATAACGAGCGTGGGTTGTGGAAACAGTCAGAGGAAATTTATGACACTTTGTGGGAAGAACTGGGAGTAAAGAATCCTCATCCAAATTGGAAGATGTCGCAATGCCCGGACCAGGCGGATGAACTAACTGATGAGATTACACGAGGCTGTCAAGTCGCCAAGCAGCTCGATTCCAAACATATTATCTGGCAGAATCATGCCCCACGAAACTCGGTCGGTAGATTGCACAAATACAATCAAGCTATTGATGCTGTTGGTTGTGATATTTATCCAGCACCTTCCAATCCACCTACTGGTCACAGTGATCTAAAAGATACAAATCTTAGCTCGGTAGGAGCTTACACTGATCGGATGCGTGAGGCAGCACCGCGAAAATCGATCTGGATGGTACTGCAAGGCTTTGGCTGGCGTGACTTGGGTGAAAAAGGAACAACTGATTCTAATCCTCGAAAAGGCCGACGCCCGAATTTCTCCGAAACTCGTTTCATGGCCTACGATGCGATTGTTCATGGAGCTAACGCAATCCTGTACTGGGGGACTCATTCAATTGAAAAAGATGCTTTCTTATGGCGTGACTTGATGAAAGTTGCCAGAGAAATCCGTGCCCTGGAGCCGGGTATCATCGGGAAACATCCCAGGAATGAACCGATTGCTGTCGCGGACGAGACTTTTGGCTCAATTGATGGGCAAGGGCCACGATTGATGCTTCGCAAAACCGGCAAAGACTGGATTCTAATCGCTGTCAACGAACACGCCCAGAGTATAGCCTTTACCATCAACAAGCTTCCGAAAGAAATAGAGGGTAAGGCCTTATATCGGCTTTATTCAGATGAGACTCACATCGTTGAAAATAAGGCCATTCATGACGGAATTCGCGGTTTTGGGATTCACGTTTATGCCACTAACCGACGTTTCGAAGTTCTATACTAATCGAATCTTAAGGGACTTGGGTATGTGTATGATACATAAAATAAATACAAACAAATTATTTGTAACCTGGATGGCAATCAACTTACTTGGAACTTTTACTAATCTCGGCAAGGCAGAGAATAAAGCAATTAAATGGCCCTCCCACATACAGGTAGTACTTGATACAACTCAGCCCTTAGAATATGACAGGGGTAAGCGTTTGCCACTATATCTTTGGCAGGCTATGGATCCGGGCTCAATCGATGAGGAAGCTGCCGAGGAACTTGTCAAAACACTCAATGAGCGAGGTGTTGGGCTTATTACTTCCTGGAATCCAAAGGATCGCCAGAGCAGTTTGACTGATTCTATGACAATCGCCAAAGCTCAGAAGAAGCTTGGCTTACGAGTGAATATCAATGCCACAGGGTGTCTTTATTCATTCTTCAACGGCGATGAACGCACGGCCCACATAGACGATGAGGGCAGGCCTTTTTGGGACACATCATTCGGAAAGAAGAAAATGGGTTGTCCGTTTGCACTTGATTTCCGGCGTTCACAGATAAAAGAGCAGGTTGATTATTTTATCAAAGCGTTCAAGAAGGAGGGTTTGAACGTTGATTTCATTTTTGCTGACTGGGAAATTGACGGGCCTATTGAATTCAACGAGGCCCATGCTACCTCCAAAAGATGCCTGCGTTGTCGTGATAATATTAAGAATCTTGACGATTTTGGGTATTTTCAGAAGGTGCTTCGAAAACTCAGGAGTGAATTGCAGCGCGAGGTCTATGCAGAACCCGTAAAGAAAAATTTTCCCGGAGTACTTGTGGGAAACTACGGAGTCTATCCCCATAACGGATACCGCTATTGGTATGACTATTACGAACATTATGTTGATGGTCAACCATATCGAGCGGACGAGCGGGCCAAGTACAGAAAGTGGTATCACGAGTTTCACGAAACCGGTTACACCTTCTCCATGCCTGTCGTGTACACGTGGCGCAGAATTTTCGATTGGTATGACTATGCGGATACGGATTATCGGTGGTTCTATAATATGCTGCTGGTGGCCGGCAATGCAGGGCAGCACACCCCGGATGAGATACCTATTGTTAGCTTTGTGCATTGGCATACCATTGAGTCCGGCAACAATCCCGGCACCGCCAGGCAATTCAGCGAAGCCAAATACCAGGAGTTGCTATGGCATATGTTGTTGAGGGGAACTGACACATTCTTTCTTTGGTGCCCAAGGCAGGAAGCGGCAAAGGAAATCCGGCTTGTCCATCAAGTGTACTCAAAGGCCCAACAATATGGGGAATTTCTGTCCAAAGGACGGCCGATTACTTTTACCGTTCCCAAACAGCCGGGAACCGTTGTCTCCGGCTTGAAATTGGCAGACCGTGTTTTGATACGCCGAACAGATTTTAAGAAAACGGGTGAGCCGGTGGAAATCACTATTGATGACAAAACAATCGAAGTTGGAATTGCCCCTCGCCGGTGCCGGATTTTCTCGCTTCGGTAAATCTTTTTTTGAGAGGACAGCACAATGAAAAATGGAACTTTTGTCGTAATCTTTGCTTTTTCGATTCTTGGCTTGCCTGCATATTCTTCGGCGGCAGATAAGATTGAGCTGACAGCCTTAAACAGCATGGAGCGTATAAGCCAAAACCAGGAAACCTACGGAGCCACCACTGTTGAGATCAAAGCGGCGAGAAATGAAGTCGAATCGTTTCAAGTCGTGGTTGCTGCACCGAGAGAAAACGTCAGCGTGGTAAAGGTTGAAATCTCCGATCTTGTTGGGCCAGCCGGCTCGAAAATAGCAAAAACCAATATTAGGCTCTACAGAGAAGAATACATCCGAGTCAGAATGTCCACGCCCAGGGCCGAACTGCCTCCGGGGCTCTATCCGGACCCTCTGGTTCCGTTCGTCAATCCCATAACTGGTGAGCCCATTAAACCCCTGGCCAGAACCCGCAAGAGATGGGGGGAGCCGGTTACAACAAGCGGGCACGACATGTACGCCGTGCCGTTCGATGTCTTCAAAGGTCAGAATCAGGCGATATGGGTCGATGTGCATGTCCCGAAGGATGTTCCTGCAGGCACATACGCCGGCCGACTCAGTGTCCGCGCGAAAGGGGGAATCTCAGAACAGATCAGCGTCACTGTCTCCGTGTGGGACTTTACACTTCCCGACGGCCCCACCCACAAAAACCATTTTGGCAGTTTCAGAAACGTTGCGAGGTCTTTCAATGTCAAGCGAGGTTCAGAGAGATTCGAACAAATCGAAATGCGATATTGCCGGGCGATGGCCGAGCATCGTATTAATCCGCCGATTCCGGATTATCTCCTGCCGGAAGTCAATAATAACGGTTCTCTGAATATCGTTCTGAAAAGACACGAAGCTTTAAAGGAATTTATCACCAGGTTCCACGTGACCGATTTTGAAATACCAAGAGCACGTTTCGCCCGACTGCCAAGCTCGACCCTGAGGCCGGATTACAAAACTATATCACCCGCGAACAAAGAAAAGGCGCAGCGATACTACAAAGACTTCTACCAATACCTGAAAGATAACGGCTGGGAAAAGCGGGCTTATGTGTATATGCTGGACGAGCCAAATCTTCGCGGAAATTACGAACAGGTACTCGTGCTTGGCCGGCTTGTTCACGAGGCCGTGCCGCAGCTAAAGTGTTTGGTCGTGGAACAGACGTACCTGCAGGACCCTTCATGGCCGGACATCGATCCGGCAGTGGATATATGGTGCCCTTTGTGGTCCTTCATCGATAGCGAGAGCATTAGCGACAGAATTGCCCACGGCGATGAGGTCTGGTCCTATACAGCCCTGGTGCAGCGTGCACCTCGATATCATCCGCAGTACGAAAACGTCAAGAATCTCGACCCGCCGTACTGGCATATTGACCGTCCGCTAACCGTGTATCGAGTGCCGACCTGGATCAACTACCAGTATAACATCACTGGTCTGCTATATTGGAGTACCGTCACCGTAGTTATCGAGCCGTGGTCGAATCCGGCCTTCGCACATCCCAGGCATTACAACGGTGGCGGATTTCTGTTTTATCCCGGGGCACCCTGTGGAATCGATGGCCCCGTCGCCAGCAT
>DAOVMB010000519.1 GCA_030630905.1 Sedimentisphaerales bacterium | reverse complement strand
ATTCAAGCGATTGCGATGAGTAAGGATGGTACACGCATTGTTTCCGCCAGCCATGACTGCACCGCCAAGGTGTGGGACATAGCCACGGGTGCTGAGCTGATGACGCTTCCAGCAGGGCAATTGGAGGTTCTCGGTATTGCCTTCAGTCCAGACGGGAAAAACATTGCCGCCGCATGCGACCGGACAGGTGACATCACATTATGGCAATCTGCCCCTCTCTCGGCCGTGGACGGTTCAGATCAAAGTCGCGAATCCCCGCAAAAGGTCTTGGATTCCCGACGAATCCGTGAACATGCGCGAAGAGTTGTGGATGAGCTACACGGGGAATATAGTCTTTATTCCGAAGTGATAGAGAGGCTGAAGGGTGACGTGACTCTTAATGAGTCCCTACGTGAGGCGGCTCTTCAGATAGCAAATTCTCGCCAGTGGGAAGATGCAAAAAAGCTGCTAATGGAAAGCGTGGAAGTGGTTATCTTGCCCGGTAGGGAAATTGACGCATATCGAAGTGCACTGTTGAAGGTTGAGAAGGCAAAAGAGTTGAGACCAAATGATCCGCTCATTCCAACCATATTGGGTGTGGCCCAGTACCGTGCCGGTTCTTATGAAGATGCTCTGAAGACGCTGACACACCCCAGGAAGGCAGGCACAGGCTATCTGCCCAAGGTGGCGTTCACCGCAATGGCACTCCATCAGCTCAACCGCCATGAGGAAGCGAAAGCCACCCTCGATCACCTGCGGGATTTGTGCAAGGACAAGCAAGTTGCCGAAGACAAGCAAGCCCAAGCCTTTTTAGCCGAAGCGGAAAAACTCTTTGCCGGTGAAAAACAATAGAAGCCTTTTTCTTTGGTATGTCAAATCAATGTTATGTTCTTTTATTGGCTAAATTTTCATAAAGGCATCGCTTAGGGACTGGATTATATCGGTGGTCATCAGGCTGATCTGGCCGAGTTTTTCGGCTGCGATGTCGCCGGCTAAGCCGTGAAGGTAAACACCGAGAGCCGCGGCGTCGAAGTCATTTAATCCCTGGCCGAGCAGGGCGGTTATAACTCCGGTCAGGACATCACCCGATCCGGCCGTCGCCATGCCGGGATTGCCCGTTTTGTTGATATAGACTTTCTCGCCGTCGGTCACGACCGTCCCGGCTCCCTTTAAGACGACGATAGTGTTTGTCCGCTGTGCTAATTGCAGCGCCTGCTCTGGCTTCTCGGCGGGCAGCTCTTCTCGCAGCAGGCCCGACCAGAGCCTTTTCATTTCACCCGGATGAGGCGTAAGAATCAGCTTTGCCTTTAGTCGGACGGGCCAGTTTTTTATGCCGGCCAGATTATTCAGACCGTCGGCGTCGATGACCAGCCTTAAATTCTGCTGATCGAGGAGAGTCTCAAGGATAGACCGAAGCGCCCCGCTAATACCGATACCCGGCCCGAACGCCACGGCATCGTTTTGCCCGACCGCTTCAAGAACGGCATGGATTGCCTTTGCGGAGATTCTTCCGGCGCCGTCTTCGGGCAGGGCGATCGTTGTAAAGGATGGCTCAATCGAAGCGACAATGGGTAAAATGCTCTTCGGCGTAGCAACACGCACAAGCCCGGCGCCGGCACGCAAGGCGGCTCGACCGGCCAACGCCGCCGCCCCGCTCATCCCGACGCTCCCGGCAATAATACAAACCTTGCCGTAATCGCCCTTATGGCCGTCAACCGCTCGCGGCTTTAATCTTGGAATAGTGTCAACTATTTGCATCGTTCGTTCCTTTTTTAGAACCTGGGCTTTTGACAAATACGAGGAAAAAGCATTTTAATCAAATAGATTTCTCGGCTTCGCTCGAAATGACGGTGGTTTGCTCTATTTTCTTGTTTATCAGCGTTGCTGTCACTGCGGCGGAGAAGCCGTTGTCGATGTTGACGGCGGTGACGCCTGCGGCGCAGCTATTGAGCATTGTCAAGAGGGCGGATAGCCCCTCGAAGGCCGAGCCGTAGCCGACGCTGGTTGGCACCGCTATGACCGGGCAGCTCATCAGGCCGCCCACGACGCTGGCCAGCGCTCCTTCCATTCCCGCGATGACAATTACTACGTTGGCCTTTTGCAGCTTCGGCAGATGTTTGAATAATCTGTGCAGGCCGGCGACTCCTACGTCGCAGATCAATTCGGTCCGCTGGCCCATGATCTCGGCGGTGACTTTCGCCTCGGTCGCGACGGGCAAATCGGCCGTGCCGGCGGTAACTATCGGCAGAACGGTCTTCGAGGCCGGTGGCTCTTTCTGCTCCAGTATGATGGCCCTGGCCAGTTTATCGTAGCGGGCCTTTGGGAACTTCTCCGTATTCGCCAGAGCCTCGAAAACATCGTGCTCGGCCCTGGTTGCCAGGACGTTGTTGCCTTTGGCGGCGAGACTCTCGAATATCTTGATTATGTGTTCGATGGTCTTGCCGGGGCAGAAGATGACTTCCGGAAAGCCCCGCCGGATCTGTCGATGGTGGTCGAGGCATGCAAAGCCCAAATCTTCGAACGGCAAATGCCGGAGTTTCTCGACCGCCTGGTCGATTGTTAGTTCACCGTTTTTGACCTGTTCTAATAATTTT
>DAOVMB010000196.1 GCA_030630905.1 Sedimentisphaerales bacterium | reverse complement strand
CATATTCAGCATCGCCATTGCAGCCTTGATTGGTATGGGATTCGTAGCCAAAGTAAGCATCCCCTTGCTCAGTGCAAACAGCTTTGTATGCCATTTGAGGGCTGAGACAAAATCCCCTTCCAGGATCAAATCGGTCATCGCTTTGACATCGGCCGGCACAATGTTCGCCACTACGCTGATCACGCCCTTGCCGCCAACCGAGGCTAACGGCAGCGTAAGGGAATCATCGCCGGAGATAATGATTATATCGCATCGGGTAGCAATTTCGCTGGCCTGATCCAGACTGCCTGACGCTTCTTTGATCGCAACGATGTTTTCGAGTTCAGCTAACCGCGCAATTGTCTCAGGCGTCATGCCGGCTCCGCAACGGCCCGGTATATTGTATAACACGACCGGCAAATCAACATTTTCAGCTATCGCTTTAAAATGTTCATAAAAGCCTTCCTGCATAGGCTTATTGTAATATGGCCCGACCTGCAAAGTCGCATCGGCCCCCACTTTTTTTGCAAATGCAGTAAGCTCAATCGCCTCGGCAGTGCTGTTTGCGCCGGCGCCTGCGATTACGGGGACTTGTCCGCCCACGACCTTAACCACTCTTTCGATGACCTTTTTATGCTCTTCGTAACTTAAGGTCGGCGATTCACCAGTCGTCCCAACCGGCACTATACCATCTATGCCGCCTTCTAATTGGAATTCGATCAACTCATCGAGAGTTTCAAAATCTATCTCACCATCTTGAAAAGGTGTAACAAGCGCCACCATTGCCCCTGTAAACATTCTTATTCTCCTAAGAACTATGAACTCACAATTGCGAACTGAATTTATCTATCAATCTTATCATTTCGGCAGTTGCCTGCTCGATTCCGGAAAAGACTGCTCTTGCTATAATGCTATGGCCGATATTGAACTCGCAAAGGTCTTTGATGCGCGCCACGCCGGCAATATTTCGGTATGTCAAACCGTGACCAGCATGGACCAGAAGCCTATTCTCCATCGCGAGTTCTTTGCCGGCTTCCAACTCTGCTAGTTTCTTATTGACTGCTCGTTGGCCTCTGGCGTTTGCGTACATGCCGGTATGCAGTTCGACTGCATCGCATCCGGTCTGTGCCGTAGCGATAATTTGCTCCTTATCGGGTGCGATAAAAGTGCTTACCAAAATGCGCTTTTTGTGCATTCGTTTAACAACGCCGGCAAGGCGTTTCTTGTACCGAACGCAATCCAGACCTCCTTCGGTCGTCAGTTCAGCTCTTTTCTCGGGCACCAATGTAACCTGATCCGGCTTAATCTCTTCGGCAATTTTCACAATGGATTCTGCCATACACATTTCGAGATTCAGCTTGCACGCGACGGTTTCCTTAAGCAGACGAACATCCCGGTCGCATATATGCCGCCTGTCCTGCCGCAAGTGAACGGTAATTCCGTTTGCACCGGCCAGTTCGCACTGGGCCGCCGCCCAGATTGGGTCAGGCTCATCGGTCAGCCGGGCCTGCCTGATAGTTGCGACGTGGTCGATATTTACATTTAGTACAGCCATTTTTTTTGCCCTCGATTTATTTGCTGGATTATATCACTGTGCAGTTTCAACACAAGTAAATTAAGGCAGTAAAATATTCCGGTATTTATGTTGTGGATAGAGTAATTGTCATTCCCGCGGAAGCGGGAATCCAGAATCGTTGGCATCTTGGATTCCGCATCAAGTGCGGAATGACAACTTACAGATTTAAGCTTGACAGAGTACTATGGTGTTACGATCAAATACGAAGCATCGGAGCGATCATTTTAAAACCGTTGTTTAACTGGTCTCGTATTTGTGCTATATTTATACTGCTTATACAGGATAATAGAAACAATACAAAGGCAAAGATCGGCAATTATTGATTCACGGTAGCAATCTATGAAAGTAAAGCTAAACTGGGCCACTCGGATTACAATTATTCGGATACTGCTGATCATCCCATTTGTCAGTTTTATGCTCAAGACAAACGATCCGTCCCTTAGCGATTCTGCCCGGAACGTAATGCGGTATGTATCGATTCTCCTGTTTCTGGTAATGGCGGTTAGTGACGGCGTTGACGGATATCTGGCTCGCAGGAAAAATCAGATTACGAAACTAGGAGCGTTTCTTGATCCGATTGCAGATAAACTGCTTATCACCTGTGCATGCCTTCTTTTAGCCTCGCAACGGGGTCATGTTGAGAATTTTATGCTGCCCCCGACGGTTGTAGTACTTATCATCGGTAAAGATTTATTTTTGTTGATAGGTTTTGTAATTGTCTATTTAATTACGTCAAAGATCCACATCGCCCCTGTGTTCATAGGCAAACTCGCTACTGCTTTGCAATTGTCGATGGTAGCAGGGATTTTGATCGGTCCTGAGGTTTCCAGCATACTGCCGGGCTGGATTTGGTTCCTGCGGATTCTCTGGTGGTCGGCCGCTGGAACTGCCATTTTAGTAACTCTTATTTACATACGAGATGGAAGTCGTTATATTGAAGCATATGAGCAGAACCTTGCGAACAAAAATGAGAATTTAGAGTAACAACTAAGAACCGTAGTCGAAAACAAATCCCGGCTATAATGGTAGTTGTTTTTAATTGTTGTTTTGAATCTTCGTTTTATTCTCTTCACTGGGGATATATAGGTGACGATACAATTTAGCGAAATACCGGAAGTTTTAGAGGAGCTTCGCCGCGGCAACATGATTGTGCTTGTCGATGCCGAAGACCGTGAGAACGAAGGCGATCTTGTATGCGCCGCCGAGAAAGTAACGCCCCAGATTATCAACTTCATGGCCAAGTTCGGCCGCGGTCTTATTTGCCTGCCGCTTCTACCAGAGAAATGTGATGTGCTTGGCCTGTATCCACAGACCGTTGATAATACGGCACGTTTCGGCACGGCCTTTACTGTCAGTATCGATGCCGCCGAAGGCATTAGCACAGGCATCAGCGCCGCTGACAGGGCACAGACTGTTCAGGCGGCGATTGCCGATGAGGCCAAGCCGAGCGACCTTGCTCGTCCCGGCCATATATTCCCGCTGCGCGCCCGCGAGGGCGGGGTGCTGGTGCGAGCGGGACAGACCGAAGGAACGATTGATTTGATGCGTCTGGCGGGCTTGAAACCGGCTGGCGTCATCTGCGAAATTATGAACGAAGACGGTTCGATGGCGCGAGTGCCGGAATTGCTCAAGTTCTGTGAACAGCACAAACTAAAAATCGCCTCTATCGCCAAACTAATCGAATATCGGCTTCAGCGTGAGAGACAGATTAAACGCATCGAGTGCGTCAGTCTGCCCACCGACTATGGAGAATTTACACTAATCGCCTATGACAGCGTTACTTCGCCCGAACCTCATTTGGCATTATGCAAGGGTGACGTTGGCAATCTCGACGAGAATGGCAAACCCATTGAGCATAACGAACCGCTGTTGGTTCGGGTGCATTCGGAATGTATGACAGGCGATTTGTTTCATTCGCAGCGCTGCGAGTGCGGCTACCAGATGGTAACCGCGATGAAAATGATCGAACAGGCCGGTAAAGGCGCCTTGATTTATTTGCGTCAGGAAGGCAGAGGCATCGGTCTTACAAACAAGCTGCGGGCTTACAAACTCCAGGAACAGGGCCTTGATACGGTTGACGCTAATCTAAAGTTGGGCTTCATGGCAGACAAACGCGACTATGGAATTGGCGCTCAAATCTGTCGTGACCTGGGACTGCGGGAAATAAAAATATTAACCAATAATCCTAAAAAGATCAGTCGCCTTGAGGTTTACGGTATAAAGATTGTTGAGCAGATTCCGCTAAAAGCCGAACCCGGCGAGCATAACATCGACTATTTGAGAACAAAAAAATATCGTCTCGGTCATTTACTTGATAAGGATTTATAGCCTGTTCGGATTTTACGCCTAAATGCCGGCAGCATGTGTGAATTTCAATTTTAATTATTAAAAATGAGAATGAAACCATTGTGTATTATATCCCGGTTATTATTGCTTACGCTTTTATCCATTAATGTTGGTTGTGAGCAGCCTATAGGGCCTAACGAAATCCCTGCCACGGCTAATAGCGATATTAACAAACTCTCCTTTTATGCTCGTTATGCTCCTTCTAAAATTGACATTATGCCGTTGACTGAATTTGTTAGCCCCGGCAATACTCAGCAATCTAAAATTAATATTTATGTTAGTTTAATCGATCCATTCGGCTCCCAGATAAAATCACCGGGCATGTTTCGTTTTGAATTGTATGAGTATATGCAGCGATCGTCTGAGCCAAAGGGAAAAAGGGTTGTTATTTGGCCGGATGTCGATTTAACCGACCCGACTACAAATAATGACTACTGGCGGGATTTCTTGCGGACTTATGAGTTCAGTTTACCTTGCGAGCAGGCCAACAGCCAAGACTACATTCTACAGGCAACATGCCTGTGCCCGAACGGCAAGCGTCTTTCATCCGAATTCACACTTAAACATACAAAATAAATCCTCAATCCTGTACAAATACGCCAAAGGTTCCTTCATTATCGGTCATTTTTTATTTGACAATAAATAGGTGTTTTGTTATAAAAAGAGATTGTAGAGTGCGCACGGAGCTGGGCTTGCCAGATGCAAGAAGCCCATGCTATTGTCGCCAATAATCTTGTATTTGAATGAACGGCTTATATTGGGCTTTTAACGGAAGCAGGTGATGTCAATTCGCGAGGAATTGTTTTAGCAAACATTGGTGTAGCATAGCCAAGATGACAATATTATCGGTCGTATTTCGTGTATAATCTTTCTTTTTTAAGGAGGACTTTTATGTATAGAAAAGGGTTTACTTGATTTATTTGTCTTATGGAATTGGCCGAAGTAACTTGCAGTATGGCCTATAGTAATAGTCAATTGAGTTAAGTCGCAAAGCGACTGATTGTAAGGAGAAAGTATCATGAGAACACGAGTAGTTTGGTTGGCAGTATTTTTATTGATAGGATCCTTATGGGTTGGTCCAAGCCACGCCCAAGAAGTCGAAAACTTGCTGGTTAACGGTGGTTATGAGGACGGTGTAATGGCGCCGTGGAGCACATACGGCCCCGTAACCACAGAAGTCGTCACGGATCTTGTGGGAGCGGCGGTTCCCGAAGATCCGGTTGAGGGAGATTATTGCCTGCATCTTCAGGTTCCGGAAGCAGGGGCAAATTTCTGGGATGCGGGCCTTCAGCATGCTGGGCATACCTTTGAAACAGGCAAGAAATATACTCTTTCGGCCTTTCTCAAGTGTAATGAAGGTACCTTGCAGATCAATTTCAAGCCGGAACTGGGAGAAGATCCCTGGACGGGATATGGTTCGCAGGCCTTCACCATGACGGAAGAATGGCAGGAATTCAGCGTAACAACTCCTGTTTTTACTGAAGATGTAAATCCGGCAACAATCACATTTCACATTCAATATGACACTGGCGATTTCTGGATAGACGGCGTAAGATTTTATGAAGGCGACTATGTCGAACCTGCTTTCAGTAGTTTTACAGCCAAGAAGCCCAATCCTGAAGATGGCGCAACACACATAGCCACCTGGGCCAGCCTTTCTTGGGACCCGGGCAACACAGCAGCCTCGCACGATGTATACTTTGGCGACAATTTTGACGATGTAAATGAGGGAACCGGAGACACCTTCCAGGGCAACCAGACCTCGCAATTTTATGTCGTTGGTTTT
>DAOVMB010000238.1 GCA_030630905.1 Sedimentisphaerales bacterium | reverse complement strand
GTAGCCGACTGGCTCTTCATTTTCATTCTGCGCAAAGACCCCGCTTTGACCGCTCACAAAGGGCTCATCATTAACAGCCTCATCCTCCCATGGGTCGTTACCGTTGGTGTCCACCATTGTCGCGGTCCTTGCGACGAGCGGGCCGTCTTTGTACTCGTAGAGACTGCCGGTGATGTACACCGTGTCTGAGCCGAGAACATCCAGCTCAGCATAGTAGCTTCTTGCGTGATTGAGGCCCGGTACATAGAGGTCCAAACCCAGCTCTTCTTCGTTCCTCATGATGTTGCTCATGTTGACAACCTTCTCGAGATCAATTCTCAGGTTTGCCGGGCCGTTTTCCCAGTTTATGTGCATTAAATAGACCTGGGGTACAAATAGACCTGGGGCAACGCCGGTTATTGATCCATCCGGGTCAATAAGATATGTCGTCCTTGCGATTAGGCCACAGTAATTCCGGGAGGCGTCACCAACGACATTGACGACTGCCCCGACCCGAACATCGGTGAATATCTCGTCGCTTCCGAATCCCCCGCCGAACGCCGAGCCGCCGATGCCCACCGAGCTGGTCTCATCCAGGCTTAGATATTTGTTGCCGTTTGGGTCGGTCACGATGGTATTCGTGAAAGTTTTGGTAAGGTCCGGAAAAGGATTAAACTCCCATGTGGGCAGGTCCAGTTCGTCGCCATCGAAGGTTTCCAGCCAGTTAGCCCGTGCAGCATCGCTTACGAATGCGATCAATCCCACGAGCACACAGATTGTTACTAAACTTCTCAATTTTCTGAACATAACATTCCTCCTTCAAAAATATGAGTTTTGTATATACGTTAAACTAAACGGTCTCCACTACTGAATATGCTTGTTTCAGGCAACCTTAGATCAAACAACCGATAACAACCCTACCTTCCCTACTCTCGATCTTTGTTTGCCATGAACAATTTCTAACGATTTGATTTTACCTCCTACCGTTGAAAGCCCAATATGAGCTTCGGGTTCAATTATAGAAGTCTTTATCGCTTCTCTTCAACGTCGAAACTGTAAAAGAATCCATCAGGTTAAAAAAGATCAAAGTTCCTAAGTCTTACCTATATTATATACCAAAACAGCCTCTTTTTCATCAAGAAAAATAAAAAAGGCAGTTGATCAGTCGATTCTTCATAAAAATCCCTGTAATCACCCCCGTTATGTTACAGCTAAGTCCTTGAAAAACAGCTTTTTACAAAAGATTTAAGCACGCCGCTGCCGCATTTTACGATCCCGGACAGCGAAAAGATTGACAGGACGAGCCAGAAATTGTTATATTTCACATGCTTACTAAGTTGAGCGCCCGTAGCTCAGGTGGATAGAGCAACGGATTTCTAATCCGTAGGTCGCAGGTTCGAGTCCTGCCGGGCGTGTTCAAAATCCCAATCCTCCCGGCATAAAGCAAGAAAGCACAAACTGCGACGTTGCCGCTTTAGAGCTATCATATCCGCCATGTTCAATTATAGGTGCTGTCTGCCTGTCGGGCAAGGAAGAAAGGTGGAAAAGGAGGAAAAAAGAGAAGAAGTGGCAGAGGAACAGAGGCACAAAGGCACACAGGACACAGAAGACGGATGGCGGAAAAATTCACAAAAAAGCCTTCATTTTATTGAGTTGGTATGTTATACGGCGGCCACAAAGATTTGCAACAGATTTTTGGACCAGAGGTTCGGCAGCACGCATTACGCAAACCCGCGCACAAAAAAAGGCCGAGACAAAAGACCCGGCCTATGGAATCGCCTCTGTTTACAGGGTACGCATATCTGTATAGTCCGGCGGGATATTCGGCTCTAAAAAATTCGGATCCAGCTCCACATCCCACTGGAACTGGTCCATTACACCCTCTGATTCTACTACCTGTCCCTCCGCCTCGGCGTTCACCTTCCATTCGAACATGACAGGGTATTGCGTTTCGACGTTGACCCACAATCGCATTTCCACTTCCAGACGGTCGACCGGACCCGGCAGGGGGCCTAGGGCAGCCGGGTCAGTAGTCTCGATACCTTCACACAATACCCCATCGATGGTTTTCTTTCCGAGTTCCCTGTGCTCGCAGGACAGGATCTTCTGAACCAGGTACCTCGGGTTCATCCAGTCCTCCTGCTTCTCCAGGAATCCCTCCATTGTGGTGGACGTGGTAGACAGGTAGTGCTTGTGTGTGTGATTGACAGCTGTGAAAGTCATTGTGTCGAAGTTGTTGTAATAGGAGAGGGTGATCTGTCCTGCTTTGTAAACGTCCTTTCGAGAGTATCTCGGTGAGGTGTACGTGATTGAATAGTCGGTTTCACCTAAGGGTTGAAATGAACTGGTCTCCTTACAGCGGACGACGCTGCCCCGGCTGGTTTCTACTTTTCTGGCTACTTCGGCCCAGACGACGCCGGAGCTGCTGCCGGTGCCGATGAATTCAAATAATCCCAGAACGACCAGGGCAATGACTACCGCCGCGGCGGCTAATTTTATAATTGGACTTTTCATAATTGTTCTCCTTATGTTCGGCTCAATTACAGCCGACTTCGTGTTCTTTGTTTTCTCGTGCGCTATTAGTACTTTATTGAGCACGTTTTCATCCATTTTGGGATTCGTACTAATAGCTGCGTTCTTGAAAAACTTTTTTATATCCTCTATTGATTTCATTTTTACACTTCACTATTCAAAATTGACCGCAGTTTATTCAAGCCGTACCGGTACCGGCCCTGGACTGTGTTGATTGATGCGTTCCGGACTTTGGCGATTTGCCTGAAAGTCATGCTGCCCTGCATGTAAAGGCCGATCACCTCCCGCTGCTCGTACGGTATCTGGGCCATTGCCCTGCACAGCAATTCCATCTCTTCGCTCAATATGGCCCATTGTTCGGGTCTTTTTGCACCGGAGATGACACAATCCGAATCTTCGATGCCGGATGCCTCGTGCCTTTGCTGATCCCGCTTTCGGTTCCGAATCCGGTTAGCAACACACGTGGCCAGATACTTTTTGAGGTTCCCGCTCATTTGGATTCTCGCTGCCGACTGAGCAAAGCTCACAAAGACATCCTGTACGACATCTTCGGCGGTATTGACATCATTTGTCAGGGCAACAGCCAATTTGAGCAAATCGTTTTTGTACTTTTCATAGATCCGGCGCAGGGCGTCTCTATTGCCGAGCTTGAATTTCCAGATAAGCAGCCTGTCTTCTACCATTTACCGCAACACATCATAAGAAAGATATTTCTTTACTTATAGCACACCAAACCGGCCAATTTTAGTATAAATAAAAAACACATTTTTGCTCCTTCAACATCGTTTGCCCGACAGGGCGCAAAAAAAGACCGAGCATTCTTCGGCTCGGCCTTTTAAGTTTTGTTTATATTTGTGTGTCTTTTGCTACAACATTTGTTCGTAGTCGGGCGGGATTTCAACCTCGAATTCACTCTCATCGTATTCCGCGTCCCATCGGAGTTGGTCCACTGTCACTACTTGGCGCTGCTGGCCGTCCTCTCCGCCAGTCATCTCGACACGGACGAGAACGGGATAACCGGTCTTGACGCTGACCCAAAGTTCCCCTCTGGCCGGGCCATTCACTTCAAAGACCGCCGCATCGGTCACCTCGACGCCTTCACAAAGCGCCCCTTCGATTCTCCTTTGTCCCAGTTCTCGGTATCCGCCGGAAAGGAACCGCTTTGCGTAATTCTCGGGCGTCATCCATTCGTCGCGTATGGTCTGTTCATCCTGTTCGCTCAATTCTTCCCTGAACCACACTTTTGCATCATGGGCGAGCAGGAGCTTGGTCTTCGCTTCGAGGTCCACACAGATCGTCCGCTTCAGCACGTCGCCTACGTACATGTCCGCCCGATAACCCGTCGGCGAGTGCCGAGATAGAGTGCAGTTCTCAGGATTGCCGGGACTGCTGGTTGTTACACGCGAAGCGCTTCCCCGGCTGGCTTCGACCTTCTGGGCCACTTCAGCCCAGACGATGCTGGATGTGCTGCCGGTGTCGATGAATTCAAATAATCCCAGAACGACCAGGACGATAATCACCGCCGCCGCGGCTAATTTTGTGATTGAACTTTTCATGATATTGCTCCTAAGATTTAGCCGGTACGAAACCGGCGCTGTTGTTTTTGACTGGTCTTGAGCACGCTGAATCTTCTCAAAGATGGCCTCATGTCTGTCGGGATTCGTGCTCAACGTTGCTTTCTGAAAATATCTCTTTATGTTCTCTGCGGATTTCATACTGTCACCTCACTATTGAGCAATGAGCGCAGTTTCTCAATGCCATATCTGTATCGGCCATTTACTGTGCTGATGGAAGTCTTCTGCAACCTGGCTATCTGGCGAAAGGTCATGTCTACTTCCATGCGCAGGGTGACAACTTCCCTTTGTTCATACGGCAAACAAGCCATCGCACAACTCAAACGCTCCAGGCGTTCACTTAGAACCGCCCATTGGTCGGGCCGTCTGGCCATGGACGGCACGTGTTCGGCCTTATCGAGATTCTGCGATCTACGGCGTTGATTGCTCCGGCGTTGGTTTCGAACGCAGTTTAACGTGCTGGTTATCAAATAGCTTTTGAGGCTACCGGCCAGGCCGAACCGATCGGCGGACTGGGCGAAATGAACAAACACTTCCTGGACAACATCTTCGGCCGTGTCCAGGTTGCCTGTCAACACCACGGCCAGCTTGAGCAGGCACCCATGATGCTTGTCATAAATCCGCCGCAGGGCTTCGCGACTTCCCCGCTTGAATTTCCAGATAAGCAGCTTATCTTCCATTACTCTCTATTACACACCGAAAGGGGTATTTTTATATACAGTTTTTTAATTTTTTTATTAAATGTTGCTGGTGATATGAATGAATAAGTCAATTAAGTCGACTCGGAGAGTTTTGACGATCCGGCGTGTATGAACGGGATCGACTCATTTGTGTTTATTAAAAAAAGGCCGAGCCTGCAACCGGCCCGGCCTTTTGGATTATGTAGTGTTTAGGTTTGTCTGCTACGGCGATATGTCGATATAGTCCGCCGGGATGTTGGGCTCGAACATACTC
>DAOVMB010000110.1 GCA_030630905.1 Sedimentisphaerales bacterium | reverse complement strand
TCCGATGGAAAAGTCCTGACAGGAAGGATCGCTCTGACTTCGGGATGTAAATTCAAGTTGAATATCCCCAAAGCCGGCAAGCTCAAGACTACGGATATGGTCACGGGCGAAGATGTTCAGTACGGCAAGGTCCGGCAGTTCACTTTCGAGCCAATCAGCGAAATTCGTTTTTATCCGAACAAAGAAGAAATAAGGCAAAACTGGAAATTCACTGAAACGACAAAATATGACGAAAAGACGGCGGTAGCCGATTACACACCAGCTCAAAAGGCCTTCTGGGGCCAGACCTATCCGTTGAGATACCTTTCTTCGGCGGTAATTTTCAGTAGCGGTGAAATACTCGAAGGACAGCTCTACAGCGTGACAATCTATCTCGAAACCGAAGAGAAAACGCATCGATTTGTTCTGCGCAGCAAGCAGCGGGGCGAGAAGGGTACGAAACTGGAGGACCTGGTTTATGTCACGAAAATCAGGATGCTGGATGAAGGAAAAGAAATAGCCGCGAACAGCACTGTAAAATTTGCCGGGATGACATTCGGGCCGAACGATCTGGCCCAGGCGGTAACACGGGATTCGCTTACCCCGGTACCAACCGAGCGGGGCGACGGCCCTGATATATTCATCGTGAAATCGACCTTTGGCGAAGATTTTTATCTGGCCGTCAGAAAAGACGGCAAGTATTTCGTCGGCTGGCCTGCGAATCGAGACGAAAAACTTTTTGCTCTGGCTCAAGATCATATCGAACGCCAGCGGGATTTTTATAACGACAAAAAGCTGCTCGGCGTAATGAAGAGCAAAGACGGCCGGGAGGTCTTGACGCTTGTTAATCTTCGGCGCAGATTCGCGCCAACCAACTTCGGTGATATCGGCGGGGAATGGGACAGGGAGCTGGGCAGGATTGTCGAGCCGTGGCGGCTGAGCATCTGGAGATGGAAATACGACCGGGCCAACCAGACGCTGCTACTCTCTTCACGCGGCACATTTTTCCGCTTTATCTTTCTGCCGGAAGATTCTACGCCGGAGGCCGTAATCTCCAAAGAACTCTGGCAAATGCAGCGCGACAACGACACCGTATTCGTCGGCTGGGCAGCGAAAAATAAGAACATGAGAATAGAACCATGAAACCGATACCACCTGAATACGATAACGATGTCCACCAGCTAATACTGAGAGTCCGCAAGCTTATGCTCACAAGCCGGCTGCTCCGGGGCCTGCTGATTTGGCTGACAGTGAGCCTTGGACTGTGGCTGGTTCTGCTTACGGCGGACAATCTTCTGCATCTTCCGGCGGGGCTTCGTCTGGCCGTATCATTGGGCGGCCTGGGCCTGATGGGCTTTGAGTTATGGCAGCTTTTGCTGCAACCGCTCATTCGGCGTGACAGGCTCGAATCGGTAACGTTATTTCTCGAGGACAAATTCGCAATTCCCGAAAATATGCTGATCAACTCACTGTGCTTCGAATCGGCCCGGCTAAGTCCTAAAGAAGAACCCTTCGCCCGGGAAACGATCAACACCGGCTCGGCAATGATGACCAAAGCCAACGTGAATGAATTATGGCAGCACAAAAAACTGGTTCGATGGGCCACCGCACTTTTGATTCTTATCATCCTGTGGTCCTTATACGGCATCAGCCGGGGGCACCATCTCGCCAATTCGCTGTTGCGGTACGCCATGCCTTTAGGGGATGTGCCTCCCGCAGGCTCGGTGGTTCTGAAAGTTACGCCGGCCGGCGATATATTCATGGCCGAAGGCGACGATCTGGAGATACTTGTAGAAGTCATGGGCCTTAAAAGTGACGATTCGCTGGCCCAGTATCCGGAAATCGCCTGGCAGCGTGCAAGTGATTATGTCAGCGACGAGAGAGGCAATAACAAAACCACAACGATGCAGTCATCGGCCGAAGGGCGTAATCGCTATCATTACACTTTCAAGTCAGTGAACGAATCCTTTGCTTTTCGCGTCTTTGCTGCGAACACCTATACGCCAAGCACCAAAGTGACAGTCAACAGGGTGCCACGCATCAGTGAATCCGAGTTTCACATTCTCGCTCCTTCGTACACCGGCGCCAAACGTATCAGCCTTCTCGGCCCGCCCGAGGCCTTATCCGGCCCGGCCGGCTCCGATGTCACTATCGATGTCAAACTCAACAAAAGCGCCGAAGGCCTGTGGTACAAAGACTCCGGCGACTGGATCGCCTTCGAGAACACCAGCGGACTCTGGAGGGCCAAAACGAAGCTCCGGCAGGCCGAATCCTACGAGATAGAAGTCAAAGCAAAAGGATTCGAGAAGCGAATAAAAATCGCCGAAGCCCCCGTCCTCACACAGCAGGATCGAAGGCCTGAGGTGGAATTTGTCACATCCGATCTCAACAGACGGGTCAATCTGGGAGAACGGCTCAGGCTCGATATCCAGGCATACGATGATTTCGGAGCCAAGCGAATTTACGTGACACATAAGTCGGCAAGGACCGGCAGTTCCGAAGCAACTATAGAAAGCTGGGACTACCAGGGCCCACCCGGAAAGACCGAATCGCGAGAGACTCTTTTGCTGTCGATCGATGCAAGCTTGTTCAAACCGGGCGGCAGCTACGTTCTGCAGGCATTCTGCGAGGATTTCAGCCCGGCAGGACACGTCGGCAACTCGAAGCCGCTCATGCTGCAGGTAAAATCTCTCGAAGAAATGACAATCTCCGAGGATGACCCGAGCAGCAACGCTTTTGCCGAACTGGATAAGGCCATCAAAGCACAGCAAACAGCCCTGGGTGTTACGGTCAATCTGACGGCGAATCTCGACGATGTTGTCGATGCAAATCGTGCCGATGCGGACAACCTGGCTTCTCTCAAGAGCCATCTGACGCAGATGAAGCAAAAACAGAACGTAGTCGGATCTCACATGATCCGGGCATGGGAAGTATCCAGCGAGCCGAAGCCCGGATTTGTCGCCCGGCTTATCGAGTTGCGGGACGATGAGCACAAAAGGATTCTCGGAAAGATAACCGAGACGGGCCAGAGCAACGAAATCGACAACAGCTCCGCTTCCTACGCTCTCAAGTCGGTCGAGAAGCAGCAGGTCTTCCTGCTCGATCAGCTTATTGCTCTGAAAGGTATCGTGGCCAAACAAAGCCAGATCGATGCGGAGAAGGCCATGGCCGAGCTTTTGGGGCAAACCGACGAATCGCTCAGCCCGACTCCGGAAGAAACGCTGGAAAATACAGTCAAGGAGCTTGATGGATTCATAAAACAGCAGAAGGACATCATGCAAAAACGGCAGATGGTTCTCGATCAGCCGCCGGAGGATTTCTCTGAGGAGGACGAAGAGCTGCTGGAAGACCTTGCA
Organism: Sedimentisphaerales bacterium; assembly: GCA_030630905.1. Lineage (GTDB taxonomy): Bacteria > Planctomycetota > Phycisphaerae > Sedimentisphaerales > Anaerobacaceae > JAFGPJ01. The sequence goes on along the minus strand of DAOVMB010000110.1, from coordinate 3,932 downwards.
ATCGACCAGTCGAAGCTCGCCGAAATCCTTTCGAGCCTGGTCAATGACCTTAGCAATATGAATCTTCTCGATTTCGGCGACAGCCAGATGGTCGAGTCGATGAAGAGCGTCTATGAGAAGGCCGAAGAGCTGGCCGATAAAGCCGAAGAAGCCGCCGAAATGCAGCAGGCCAGGGAGGATGCGTATCGTCTTGAAACCGAAGCGGTCGAGATGGCCGAAGAACTGATGATAAACTGCGAAGCGACACTGGGATTTTATGACAATATTCAATTCGTAGCGGAAATTCCCGAAGACGAACAATTGATGGCCCCACTCGCCGAGCTTCCGAGCGAGTTGGAGGATTTGGTTGGTGACTTGATCACATCGGAAGAAGAGATGCGGCCGGAGGTCGAAGATATCGGGAGCTATCTCAATTCTCTTGACCATACTGCCGGACCTGTTGCCGATGGAACTATCAGCAGCACGAGCGCCAAGGGCAAGACCGGCGACCAGAGGCCGGAGGACAATGTGCTCGAGGGCCGAAGCGGTGCCGGCCGCAGCGGCATGTCCGACGGCCAGCTTGTCGAACCGGTTGCCAAGGACCTGCAGCAGAACGAGTACGCCCTGCGAGAGCGCGTATCCAACACGCCGCTGGAAGCCGGTCAGGTCGAGGACCAGGACGTCGGCGCCGCTACGGGAGGGACCGGCCTCGGCAAAACCACCGACAGCACTACGCAATTCGGCATGGGCGGAAAGCTGCCGCCCAAGGTGCTCGATATGATGCGTGCGACTATACAGACGCAGCAGGAAATCAGGCAGACCTCGGAGGACGTGGTGACAAAGCTCAAACGTCACAACCTCTCGGCAACCGAATTGGAGATTTCGATCCAGGCCATGCAAAGGCTCGAAGAATCGATTCGGCGCAGCGACGGAATCGCAATCAGAAACGCTTACGCGGAAACCGTCGACGGCCTGAGGAAGTCTCACAGTGCCGTCGGCTCGCAGCTTGCGATTCAGTACACCAACGATAACAAATTGGCCAGAAAGCTTCAAAATATACTCTCCAGGAAAAAGACGCTGGACTTCAAGGGCTACAACCAGATGGTCAGCGCCTACTTCGAGGCCCTCGCGCAGGCGCAGACCACCGGCAATTCAACGGAGCAGAAATGATGCTGCCTGTCGCTTTGACAATCCGGAGAAATACAACTACGGCCGCGCAAACTCCGGGGCATTTCAGGAAATTTCTGTGCTGCGCCCTGGTCGCTTTGTCGATTATGACCTCCGCCATGTCCCATGAGCCGACCGGCACAACCGGCTGGCACGAGAAAGACGCCGAAATTCGATTTCGAATCGAAAAAGATTATTCGCATTCGCTTATTCCGGATGTTTCGCTGCTCGATATTCCGCCCGACAAGAAATCGAAGAACGTGAAAAAATGGATCGACGAGTACAAGTGGACCAAAAGGTACCAAATCAATGGAAAGCTGTGTCAGAATGTTCTTCCATCCTTCGGCTCCAGTTTTATTACCTATAATCTTAAACGAGACTACATCCATTTTGTCGCGAGAGCAGGGATCGTCGATCGCGCCGATCCGAATACGTCGGTTACATTCGAGGTTTACGCCGACAAGAGGCTTATATTCCGTGCCGGCCCGCTTACGCCGAAGAGACCGCTGGCCGAAATCAATACCGCAATCCCCGCCCGCAGCAAACAGCTCAGGCTCATCACAAAGGCCTCGGAGAACAAATACCGGAACCGGGCCAAGTGGGTGGACCCGGGATTTATGCTCAAAGGCGCATACCCGGAGGTTTCTCTTGTACGTCTTTATACGCCGGGGCACAACCCGGAGAACTGCGTTCCGGAAGTCATCGCCACTAACAGCGGGGCCAGAGTTAACAGCATGGTTTTGTCCGCCGGGCGGGGCGAGCCGATGGATATTCTTTTTGAAAATCCCAGGGGTAATCCGAGCTATCTGGTTTATCTCGTGCCCAAAGACAAGCACACAAATCCAAGCCAATCGTGGGAGCCAAAGGCGGGACTTGTGCTTCAGACAAAGTGGGCCAAGCGAGGTCTCAGCTCGTCGGACCGGCTGCCGGAGTTTTTGGAAACCTTTAACGATGTGGCCAAACCGGTTGGAAGCAGCCTTGTGGACGATATTCACCATGCGTTCAACATCCATAATATGCCGGAACACGAGACACCCACTCGGGGCGGATTCGTGTTCCATCATTATAAGGGTTTTTTCAAAACGGCCAAAAACGGCAAGTACCGCTTCGCTACAATCTCTCGCTACGACTCTTATATATCCGTCGATGACAAGCTGGTCGTCAGCTGGCCCGCTAAGCACGACATCAACAGGGCTCGTCGAGGGGAGAAACAGGGCACAATCACGCTCAAGCCCGGCGTTCATAAGCTGGAATACTTCCTTTGCAGCCCGTGGCGGGAAATGTTCGCCGCGGCGGCATGGAAGAAACCCAACAAAGAATTGCGGGTCATGACAAGAACGGATTTTGTCGGCATCGGTCGCTTCAGAGCCGTTTCCGCAAACCTCAGCGAGCCGAACCAGGTTTATGCCGCTTTCGAATGGTCGCCCATCGACAATTTCCGTCTCGAACAGACCGGCCCATGTTTCGTTACGATGCAATTCGACGCCATCAGACCCGATCCACTCACCCGGTATTCGTACCAGTGGACCTTCGACGATGGCACGTCCGCAGAGGGCGAAACAGTAGAGCGCGTTTTTCTGCGCTCGGGACTTCGCAAAGTCCGGCTTCAAGTCGCCCTGCAAGGAAAAGTATTGGCCAGAAGCGAACACGAAGTCTATGTTCACCCGCTATGGGACAAATGCTTCATGAACCTTAACGACACAGACTCTTTCGACAAGGCCGTCCAGCAGCGGAATCTCGACAAGACCCCGCCCAAAGACCTGGTCAATCTTTTCATTCTGGCCGACAAAGCGGGCCGGCCCGGCTGGAAAGAACTCGCCACAACGGGACTGACCGGAAACCTCGCCGCCCTGGTGCAGGAATCCGAGGATGCGGATTTCATTTTCGATTTCGGCCGCTATCTGCTCGGGCCCGAACTGAAACAATACGGCAAGTCACTGGAACTTTTCACTCGTCTCCGGCAAAAACCAACTGCGGACACACCCGTCCGGCAAAAAGCAGGCATCTGTGAAGCTGAGATACTGACCGCGTATTTCGGGAAAAACGACCAGGCCCTTGCGGTACTCAAACAACTGCCTGCTTCAAACTCCATGCGCGACGACCTCGCTCGCCGCTCGGCCCTGGCGAAGGCCCAGGCAATGCTGGGATTGGACCGGACCATGAAGGCTGTCGAAATAGTCGAGCAGCTCAGTGCATCCTCTAACTTGGCTGGCAAAGCCAATCTGAAAGTCAAACATACCGGACTCATCAGACACGCCAGAGTTCTGGCGGAAAACCAGACCGATCCGAACCAGTTAGATTACGCGATGGCGAATATCGAAACGGTCGTCGCTGAGGATCCAGCGAAGATTTTTTCGCCCGGCGTGAATCTCGTCAAACTTGATATCCACCTTGCAAGAGCGGAATTTCATGCTGCGTTTCACCTAACCGAACGCCTCAAGCACCTGCAATTGAGCGATTACGACATCGCGGAAGTCCTTGCCCGCCAGGTCATCGCCTCGTGCGGCTTGAAAGACCTTCAAAAGGCCAAAGCCGTTTACGCCCAGTTGAGCAAGGATTATCCCTACAACCCAGCGACAGAGAAGGCCAAACAAGCAATCATACAGGCCATCGGCCAGCAATAGGGGGGGAACAAGAACCCGCCCCTCAAAAGCGCCATAAAGCCTTAAAATTGGCTTTGATTGGCTTTGTTTTTTCGCAGCCCGAAATGGCCAAATTTTCCTGTAATCCTTTTTTTAATAGATACTTACGCTCATTTATCCCCTTTGAAAATTGGCTTTGTTTTT
>DAOVMB010000306.1 GCA_030630905.1 Sedimentisphaerales bacterium | reverse complement strand
TCATCGATAACCAGATTCTGATTAGCTGTGCAAATGTTGTGATAAGCTCGAACCTAGTCGAGGGTAACTTCCCGAAATACGAGGACATTATCCCGACCGATCACGACAAGAAACTTACGCTGTCAACCGAGGCGGCGCTCAGTGCCGTTCGCCGGGCTTCGCTGCTGACGAGCGAGGAATCGAAAGGGATTAAACTCTCGTTGGAAAAGGGTAAAATGGTCTTTTCCGGCAGGGCGCCCGAGACCGGCGATGCGCAGGTCGATATGCCTGTCGATTACAAGGGCGAGCCGATCGAGATCGGCTTTAGTCCGCAATTTTTGATTGACGTTCTGAGGGTGATCAAAACGCCGGAATTTGATTTCGAATTGGGCCAGCCGGACAGGCCGGGCCTTATTAAAAGCGGGACAAATTTTCTCTACGTCCTGATGCCGATTAACTTAGGATAGCTAATGAGAGCCGGATGGAAGCGGACTTCTCAGTTTTGTGAACAATGTATTATGGATGAGGAAGAACGATTATTAAATGCCACCAGGTGGCGAAGATCATGGAAATCGTACCGCGCTGCTAACCTGGGTAAGGTTGCCCGGCAACTTTTGGACGAGCGGATTTCGCCGCGGCAGGCCCGGTTCAGCCAGGTCGCTGAAGTCTGGAGCCGGCTGTTGCCGGTTGAACTGTGCGGGCATTGTGAAATTATCGATATTTCCGGCGGCCAGTTGAAAGTGCAGGTGGATTCGCCGTCTTATGTATACGAGTTGCAGTTATGCAGTTCGGAGCTTCTCGAAGAACTGCAGCGGCAATGCCCAAAAGCTCGGCTCACGAAGATCAAGCTCGTTGTCGCCTGAAGCGTAACTTCTCAGCGGTAACCTCAGGAGCGGGAACCTCAAGAACTTCAATAGTTTATCAGTGAACAAAGACGATATATAAGAGAGGCAGAGAATTGGTATGAAGGACCAGAAATATGACGCAAGTAACATAAAGATCCTCGGAGGCCTGGAGGCGGTGCGCAAACGGCCTGATATGTATATCGGCGACCGCAGCAGCGCAGGACTCCATCATCTGGTCTATGAGGTTTTGGACAACTCCATTGACGAGGCCATGGCGGGATCTTGTGATAACATCAGCGTGCGTATCCACCCTGACGGCAGTTGCTCCGTCGAGGACAACGGCCGGGGTATCCCGGTCGAGACACACAAGGACGCGAAGATCAGTGCTTTGGAAGTCGTGCTCACGAAGCTGCACGCCGGCGGCAAGTTTGACAACAGCAGTTACAAAGTGGCCGGCGGGCTGCACGGCGTCGGCGTCAGCGTGGTGAATGCCCTGAGCGAATGGCTTGAGGCCGATGTGTATCGCGACGGAAAACACTTTCATTTCGAGTGTGCAAGAGGTGTCGCCAAGAGCAGAGTCAAAGAAATAGGCGAGACCACTAAACGCGGCACAAAAATAGTTTTTAAGCCCGATGAGGAAATATTTGGCGATACCGAATTTGCATACGATACGCTGCTGAAACGAATCCGGGAATTGGCGTATCTCAACGGCGGGCTCCGAATCTCCTTCAGGGACGACAGAAACAATAAGAAAGAGGTGTTCGAATTCGCCGATGGGATTAGGGCATTCGTCAAACATCTCAACGAGGGCAAAGAAACGCTTCATAAGGATGTTATCTATTTTTCCAGGGAAGATTCCAAGGCGATGCTGAACTGCGAAGTGGCGATGCAGTACAACGACGGTTACACCGAAAACGTGCTGGTCTTTGCCAACAACATCCGCAATATCGATGGCGGCACGCACCTTTCAGGCTTTCGGACTGCGCTGACACGAACGATGAATTATTATGCCAGGAGCAATAACCTGCTGAAGAACGGCCAGGGTACGACCGGCGACGATTTGCGTGAGGGCTTGACGGCGGTAGTGGCGGTAAAACTTGCCGACCCACACTTCGAGGCTCAGACTAAGGTCCGGCTGACCAATCCGGAAGTGGGCAGTTTTGTCGAGACCACCGTTAACGAAAAGTTGGGTCTTTTTCTGGAAGAGCACCCATCGGAGGCCAAGCGGATTTTGAACAAGGCCATCCAGGCCGCGGCGGCGAGAGAGGCCGCCAGGAAGGCCCGCGAGCTGACCAGGCGAAAAGGAGCGCTGAGCACCGCCAACCTGCCAGGCAAGCTGTGGGACTGTGCGAGTAAGGAGAAGACAAACACGGAAGTCTTCATAGTCGAAGGTGACTCGGCCGGCGGCTCGGCAAAGGCCGGACGGGATAGAAATATCCAGGCAATCCTGCCGCTCAAGGGAAAAATCCTCAACGTGGAAAAGGCGCGGCTGGAAAAGATGCTGGCACACGATGAGATTCGGACCATTATCAGCGCGCTGGGAACCGGCATCGGCATAGACGAGTTCGATCTGGCCAAATGCAGATACGGCAAGATAATATTGATGACGGATGCCGACATCGATGGCGCCCATATCCGAACGCTCCTGCTGACCTTTTTCTTCAGACAAATGCAGCAACTGTTTCTGGAGAATATGATTTATATCGCTCAACCGCCGCTGTACGAGGTTAAGGTCAAGGGCAAAAAGAAATCCGAGTATGTTCTCAGCGAGAATCAGATGCGTAAGCAGATGACTACCCGCGGCCTGGAGGGTACAGAGCTTCAAATCAATCAGATTGACGATTGCCGAATTCCGATTGACGATTTCCAAATCGCAAATCGCAAACCGAAAATCGCAAATCAGGTTGTCTCCGGAAAAGAGATGGCCGAGCTTGTGAAGATTCTGGCCGAGGCCGAACGAATCATTGCCGTTTTGAGCAGGCGGGGTATTAACTTCATCGACTTCGTAAATGCCTATTACAGTCCTCCTAAAGGTGGACTGCCGCCATTCCGTCTCTGCGCCGAAGGCCAGGAGGAAATTTATTACAAAAGAGAGGAATACGAGAAGAGGGTCAACGAGCTTAAAGAGCGGAGTAAGGGCGGTTCGCGAACCGCCCCTACTGAAGGCGAAGAGGAAGAAACAGTTGTTGCCGAAGAACTCCATGAGGTCGACCGAATCAATCAGATAAACGAACAGCTCAAAGAGCGGTTGGGTTTGGATTTGAAAGATTTCCTGTTAAAGCCCGCCAAAGCTGTTTCGGGCGAAGCTTTACAGACCAAGTTCCAGCTTATCAACGGTGAAGACAAATACGATATTGTCTCGCTCGGCGATATCTGTGCCGGTATCAGGCAGATAGGCGGCAAAGGAATCGAGATAAAACGCTTCAAAGGTCTGGGCGAGATGAACGCCGACCAGTTGTGGGACACGACGATGAATCCGGAGACACGGACCCTGCTGAACGTCAGGCTCGACGACGCCGGCGAGGCCGACCGGCTCTTTAGTATCTTGATGGGCGGCGATGTGGAAAAACGCCGGAACTTCATTCAAGAACACGCCCTCGAAGTCCAGAATCTCGATGTTTAATTTCGTGCCGCAAAAACAAAAAAGGGCCTATACCCAATCGTTCGGTATAGGCCCCGAATGGATCGAAAGACTCATATCATTTTAGCGAAAGCAGCGTTTACTCTTCAGTAGCCTCTCTCAGCCGATACAGGCTGATGTCGTCAAAATACATCTTGCCCGAACCGCCGGGCGTAGTCATGTTGCCCTGGGTTCCAAGACCAATAGCAATCCTGTCAACGTTGGTCAAGTTAATACCCTGATCGGCAAAAACCTGAAGCGGAATAACCCACTCTGTCCAGGTGTCTATTGTTGCTGCATTTGCTTCATCGTGGACCACTATCGCAGGCGTTCCGACGCTGTTGGATAACGCCACGTACAGCGGTTCGGCAGCGTTGCTTGCTATACCGATATCCTGGTTAGCCCACTGCGGTCCCACCGTGCCGGTAATCTGTACGCCGGAGAATTTAGCTTCACATGTTGCACCGGCGCTGTGGCCGGTCAGTGCCAGGCCTACATAGACATTCGAGCCCATCGAGATGCTCTGCGGATTCCATGACATCTACTGCCAGGTGGATCCGTTACTGGAATAGTAGCCTCTGAAGTTGCCCGCAACGTCACGCTCTATTTTCACCCAGTACGGTGCGGTGATTGCCGTCTGCTCGGGAGTCGCAACACCGCTGTCGCTCGTAGCGGCGGCATCGGCATCTGTCCGCGCCTGGAATCTGCATCCGTTGCCGGGCGTGATGTACACGGCAGCGAATTTCGAGCCTGGCTCCAGCGTCTCGCGTATCATCACGCCGGCCTTGGCCCAGGCGTTCGTCTCATCGACGCTAAGCACCTGCGCTTCGATTGACCCGACGCCGGTGAGCATTTTGTAGGCGTAGTGGAACTCATCAGCCGCGTTCCAGATATCCGCGCCGGAGCCGGT
>DAOVMB010000402.1 GCA_030630905.1 Sedimentisphaerales bacterium | reverse complement strand
TCCAGCAGCAGGCGAATGAAGCTCTGATGCGCAGACCAGGGGAAAGGATAATGGGACGGCCCGGCGAAGTCATAACCGCCGGCGAATCTATCCTTGCGATAGCTGAAACAAGGCCCAGTGAAATCGTTGCATATATCGGGGACAGACTGTTGGGGCACGTGGAAGAAAATATGCCCGTTGAAATAATCAAGGATAGAGAGCCGCCCCAGATAGCGAGGTCACAAATCACACAGATCGGGCCCACAATGGAACTCATGCCGGAACGAATGTGGTTATATCCCAACATACCTCAATGGGGACGTCCCATATTGATAGAGATTCCTGATGGCCTGGAGCTGATCCCAGGTGAGATGATCGGAATAAGAAGATTGTAGTTGGATGCGTAACGCCGGCGAAAACCTGAAAAGGACAGCTAAACTTTTTGAGAGGATCGAGGGAAAGTATAGAATTTATGCTTTACAATTACCCTTGCAAGAACAGTGTTTGTTTGATTTTATGTGCCCTGACCTGCCTGTGCGGCTGGCTTGGGTGTGCTCAGCATAACTACAAGAAAGAAGCCGACGATCTGGTTTATAATATCATCGACCAGAAATGGGACGAGGATTTCGGCACTAAAAATAACTACAAGATCAGCGATACTGAACCATCACCCAACGACATTCAAATTGAAAAAGAAGTTACTTCCTTTGGCGTTCTGACCTTGCCACAGGCAGTTGCCCTGGCAACGGCGTACAATCGCGAATATCAAACACAAAAAGAAGAACTTTACATCATGGCTCTGGACCTGAGACTGACACGGCACGATTTCGAATATCAGTTTTTCGGCGGAGCAGGCGCCGGATACAATGCAGACCGCAATGATGAGGCAATAGGAGTTGAATCCAACATCGGCTTTAACCGGTTGTTGGCGGGAGGCACCAGAATCAGCACCGAACTTGCCGCCGCCTGGGTCGACGTGCTTACCGGCAATCTACGAGGTGGTCTGGCTTCAATCTTAAGCGCAACTGTAACACAGCCTTTGCTGCGAGGCAGCGACCGAAAAGTCGTGCTGGAAAATCTCACTCAAGCCGAACGCGACACTCTTTACGAGGTACGTTCCTTCAACCGGTTTCGCAAAGCGTTCGTTGTTTCAGTGATTAGTCAATACTATGAAATCCTGCAGAAACTTGATGCAGTAGAAAATGCCCGGAACAATTACATTACCCTGGCTTGGATCTATGAGCGCGTCGAAAAATTAGCCAATGCAGGCCGCGTGCCACTGCTCGAGCTTGACCGGATCCGACAGGAAAAAATAACAGCCTCTAATATTTTTTCTCAGTCAGAAAAAGAATACAAGCATGCAATTGATAAGTTCAAGATAATACTCGGTTTGGCTACAACGACGGAGCTTCAATTAGACGAAAATGAATTCGAAGCACTCAGAACAGTGGAAATGATCGAGCCTGATTTTACCGAATCCATAGTCATCGAAGCTGCATTACTTCAGCGTCTCGACCTGGTTAACAGCGCTGATGCCATCATCGATGCCCAGCGTAAAGTTTATGTCGCCACCGACGGTTTCCGTGCCGATGCAGATTTGGTTGGTACCGCCGGCGTTATTTCTGCAAGACGAGCGGACAGGGGGACACTTGGCTGGATGAGAGAAGAATACGGACTCGGCCTCGAAATTGACTTGCCTCTGGACAGGGTGCCCGAACAGAACGTTTACCGCAAAGCCCTGATTACGTTGAACAAACGACAACGGGAATACGAGCTTACAGCCGATACTGTGGCATTGGAAGTACGTCGGGCCCACCGCAATCTCACCGAAGCAGCCGAACGCTACAAAGCCTTGTTAGAAGCTCTTGAATTAGCTCAGCAAAGATTCAATAATAATTTTCTATTGCTTCAGCACGGCAAGGCAAGTAGTCGCCGTGTGCTCCAAGCACAGAGCGACCTGTTTGAAGCTCAGAACGATGCCGGACAGGCCCTTTTGGATTACACGACAGCGACCTTGAATTTCTATCGTGACACCGGAGCGATTCAGGTGCTTCCGGACGGAATGTGGAAACTCTAAGTTCTCGCCCCGGACTGGACAGGCAATCGTTACAATATAGTCAACCTGACTGACTTCTGCACAAGTTTGGTTTCGATAAGAATATATGTAACTTGTCATTCTGAGCGCAGCGAAGAATCTCACACCTACAACTTGGCGTAAAATCCCGTTCAAATCCCAGATGCTTCACTTCGTTCAGCATGACAATTCAAAATCCAACCAGGTTGAATGGATATATATACCAAGACCTCGTAAAAGCCGCCTACAGTGAAAACGCTAAGGATTTTGGTGGATTTTCCGATATATTTGCTTTATTGTGTAGCAAAAGACCGTTTTACATTGAACAAGGAGATGTACGAATAGATGTGTTCTAATAAGGGACTTTATCGATCAGATGAGATTGAGAAGAAGTGGCAGCGGTTCTGGGAAGAATCCAAAATCTTCAGAGCGCAGGACTGCGACGATTCCAGGCCAAAATATTACGTGCTGGATATGTTTCCCTACCCGAGCGGCCATGGCCTGCACGTCGGCCATCCGGAAGGTTATACCGCAAGCGATATTGTCGCCCGGTACAAACGCATGAAAGGCTTCAACGTCCTGCATCCGTTCGGCTGGGATGCGTTCGGTCTTCCGACAGAGCAGCACGCCATTAAGACCGGCACCAACCCGAAAGACACTACGCAAATAAATATAGACAACATGCGCCGTCAGACCAAATCGCTGGGATTCAGTTATGACTGGCAGCGGGAAATTGCCACGATCGATCCGAAGTACTACAAATGGACGCAGTGGATATTTCTAAAACTCTTTAACAGTTACTTTGACGAAACTGAGCAGAAAGCCAAACCCATCGAGCAGCTTCCCATCCCGGAGGGCCTAAACGAAAAAGACAGACAGCAATTCATAGACGAGAACCGCCTGGCTTATGAAGCGGAGGTTGCAGTAAACTGGTGTCCGGAACTCGGGACGGTATTGGCTAATGAGGAAGTGATAGGGGGGCTGAGCGAGCGAGGCGGGCACCTGGTCATGCGAAAGCCGATGCGCCAGTGGATGCTGCGGATCACAAAATACGCCGAAAGACTGCTGGACGATTTAGTCGAAGTGGACTGGCCTCAATCGATAAAAAAATTGCAGACAGACTGGATCGGCAAGAGTATCGGCGCCGATGTGGATTTCAAGGTCGATGGCTTCGATGAAAGCATTCGTGTCTTTACGACACGCCCCGATACACTGTTCGGCGCCACCTATATGGTCATGGCTCCCGAGCATCCGCTGGTAGATAAAATTGCAACCGAGGAGAGAAAAGAAACCGTTCAGAAATATCGTGAAGAGGCCGCAAGGAAAAGCGATCTGGATCGAACGGATCTGGCCAAAGAAAAAACTGGCGAACCCATCGGCGCATACGCCATCAATCCCGTGAACAACGAGAAGATTCCGATATGGATAAGAGATTATGTTTTGATC
>DAOVMB010000122.1 GCA_030630905.1 Sedimentisphaerales bacterium | reverse complement strand
GTCACATTTGGCATCCATCCAGGTCAACTGCGTCTGCTCGTCACCCGCGGTGATAAGCCCATCGGCGTCGGCATGAATACCGAACTTCGTGCCCTTCTGGTATGAATCTAGAATCCAGCGGACTGTCGGGCACAAGGGCTGCATGAAAGTCTCTGAATCATTGGTGGCTCGCAGGTATTGAAACGCCGCGTTGATAAACCAAAGAGAAGCATCGACACTGTTAAAGTGAGTCGAATCACTGTTATCATCGAAACGATTTGGAATCATCCCCTCATCCGCCACTGCGGCAAATGTTGTCAAGACCGATTTTGCCTCCTCAAACCTGCCGGTTACGAGCAGCAGACCCGGCAGTGAGATAAACGCATCCCTGCCCCAGTCCGCAAACCAGGGATAGCCGGCCAAAATAGTCGATTTGGTATTATCGTTAGTTTGACGTTTCGTAACAAGCTGCTCGGCAGCCAAACATAGCATCTCAAAATATTTCGATTCCCCGATTCTCAAATTTTGATTTTTTGACCGGCCATTCGAAGCAGGGATTCGGGATTGGCTTTTTGTCTTTTTAACCTGATGTTTCAGTTCTTTCCGGCATCTTTGCAAATCTTTGCAGACCGTATCAATATCTGCATCCGTTACAGGACTATGCTCATGGCCGGCTGTGGGGTGGCTAAGGCTTGCCCAGAGGACAATTTTTACCGGCTTGTCTATTCGGCACTTGAAAAAGCCTGGCGCCCACAAATCTTCGGTGAAACCCTGGCCTCTTTCCCTGTCATGACGATATGTGAAATTGAACCACCATTGCGGGTCCTTCTCAAAATGAGCGGATGGGCAACACAACCGCAGTTCGCAACTGTTTGGCATTTGATGGCGAACCAGCAAACCGTCCGCGTCCGATCCGAGCCATTTGGAACATAACATAGCGTAGGCTTTTTGCAGCGCGTGGAAGTTTCTTAAGGCGACAAATGGTCGTGATACGAATTCAACAGGCTCCCGGACACGGGTGAAATTATACACGATGGCAACCGTATCGGTATCTCGTATGAGATACACGGATTTGGTCAGTTCCATGTTCGCAATCTCATAGTCGAAATGCACCCCGATATCCCGGCGGAATTTCTTTAGAAAGCCAAAACCCGCCGGTGCGAACCTGTCCGCAAATTCAAAGGTCGAAAGATTGAAGACCTCTCCTTTGGATATGACCATCTCCAGGCAATTGGATAATGCCATTACCCTGTGAGCCGGCGGTATTAACGAACCGATCAGGAGTCCATGGTAGGCCCTGGTATTGCAGCCTACAATCGTTGACGACGCGTAGCTACCGCGCCCGTTGGTTAATAACCATTCCTTCGTCAATAGATTATCAATGTCGTGATCGGCGGTTGACACGGATATGCTGGCTGCTTCATCGGCTTTCTGCAATGTTAACACTATCTTACTCCAAACGGCACTATCAAGATAAAATCCAAGCTCTCTCTATACTATGCTTTCCATTATGAAGTCTCTGATTAGGAGAGAACCAGTATTGCATCGAGTAGGCAACTAAACAGGGCATCTATTCTACTGGCTGTAAATCAGGTAGGTTTTGAATCCCCGATGCCGGACCGGATAATAGTTCAGGTGGGCCTTTTCCTGGTGCGGGACAAAATGCACCCTCATCCATTTCTCCAGAACAGCGCTTGTGCAGATGATCCAGCACATTCATAAAATTAATGTAAGAGTCGTACGGCGAGTCATAGGGATTAAAATACTTATGCACATCGCCATCGGCGAAGTATTTTGTGCACATATAATAGAAATGGTCCGATGTCTGCAATTTTCGCCAGTCCCCAATGATTTTCTCGTCTTTTGTATTCTTGATTTTCTTCTCGATCCGATAAAGCTCGTGAATCGCACTGGATTGCATGGCGTTCCCAAGCCAGGCCGAGAGGTCTCTTTCGGTATCGGCCCAGCTTATGATATGCGGCACATCAACCGTGTCGGCGCTGCCGTAGGATTGTATAACCTCGCTCGGAGTTTTGAAGTCGTTGTCCGGGTGCCTCAGAACCTCCTCGGGAAGATGCCGCATAAAATCGAATATACCGGTATCTTCCCATTGGTGTTCGCCGAATGTCTCGTAGTCCATAAACAGATTGACAACGTTGCCGTTGCCATTGACATTACTGACCCATCGTGCGAACTTGTCCGCCGTCAAAGGCCACTGAGGCCAGTCGCGGTTGGAGAATCTAAAGGCAATATCATCACTTAGCGAATAGTTTTTCAGCAGGAGCTTGAGATGATTGCAGCCTTTTGGCTGGTAAACAAAATTAGGACTTCTATAGCCTAGAATGTGGTCGGCCCCTTCGGTAATGATCGCGTCGAAACAACCCATCGACTCGATCAGGCCGGCCAAATCATTGTTGTATATAAGCTCCGTATTTCTAAATATCTTCGGCTTTTGCCCAAAAAAGTAGTCGATAGCTTCGACATGCTTGTTGATCTGCTCGGCGAATTCATTACGAGAGTACAGAAAACTGAGGCTGTGATAATAAGTTTCGGCCAGAAATTCCACGCACCCTGTTTCCGCCAGGGCGTCGAATGTGCTCATCACTTCCGGCGAGTAACGCTCGAGCTGCTCCAGCAACAGGCCGGTAACGCTGTAAGCAATTTTAAATCGGCCGTCAAATCGGCGTATCATCTCCAGAAGCAACCGGTTAGTAGGAAGATAGCATTTGTTTGCCACCTTCCTGCAAATCGATCTGTTCTTATTGTCATCAAAATACTGGTCGTTTTTGTCAAATACAGTGTAGTGCCTCAATCGCAAGGGCTGATGCACTTGAAAGTAGAAACATACAGAAGGCATAATCTTTAATCTCGTATTAATATCCGCCGGAGTTCACTCATGCCGGACATCGTATTGGATTTATTTTATGTGTGATGCTTAGACCGGAACCAGCATCTCCTCGTAGATTTTTCCACACCTGGCCGCTGCATCTTTCCAACGCAGTCTTCTGACCTCAAAATTGCCGTGGCTTCTCAGCGTCATTTGCAGCGGCGGATATTTCAGCACGGCAATAACCTTGTTGGCGATTTCATCGACATCCCAGAAGTCAACCTTCAGTGCGTGCACAAGAACTTCCGATACACCGCTTTGCTTACTTATAATGACAGGCACGTCGTTGTCAAGCGCCTCCAGCGGTGCGATCCCGAATGGTTCCGAGACCGAGGGCATAACGTACAGGTCGGCCATCTTGTATATTTTCTGCACGTCTTCGCCGCGTAAGAAGCCTGTGAACAGCACCTTGTGGCCGATCCCCAACTCAGCGGCCATTTCGATCGCCCTGTGCATCAAATCGCCGGAGCCGGCCATCACGAACTTGACGTTATCCATCAGTTCAAGGACCTTCTTAGCAGCATGGAGGAAGTATTCCGGGCCTTTTTGCATCGTAATTCGGCCCAGGAACAGCACAATTTTTTCATCTTTGTCAATGACGGTTTCGTCCGAAGACCATTTTCCGCTGCGCTCGACGCCGTTATAAACGACTTCGACTTTATCACCGCTGACACCGTATCGTCCTATAATAATATTGCGGGTAAAATGGCTAACGGTAATGACCTTGTCGGCCCGGTGCATGCCCTCTCGTTCGATGTCATAAATCATCTGGTTTACATGCTCGCCGCTGCGGTCGAATTCTGTCGAGTGCACGTGCACAACCAAAGGTCTTCTACTGATAGCCGATACGGCAATTCCCGCAGGATAAGTCATCCAGTCATGGGCGTGGACAATATCAAACTGCTGATTTTCAGCTAATTCAGCGGCCATAGCAGCATAACGATGGACCTCGGTGTACATGTCGCTGCTGTAGTCTTTTGATATGAAAAGCTGGCTGGCAGAACTGATGCTGCCGCCGAGTATTTCCTGTTTATGTCTCAATGTTTCTTCGATTCTTTGCTGGTAAGTGTCCGGCGTGGAATAGGGCTGTAATGGTGAGCTAATTGCGTGAAATTTTACGTTTTTCAACTCGTTGAACTTAACGAACGATGCGGATGTCCGAGAATCCGGGGTCAGCAATTTGACGTGAGTCGCATATTCGCTCTCGACCATCTTGGGAAGAACGAACATAACTTCCATGCCAAGCTGGTCCATTGCTCGGGTAAGGCCATAGCAGGCAGTGCCCAACCCACCACTGATAAAGGGCGGAAATTCCCAGCCTAACATGAAAACTCTCATATAATCACCAGTAAGTATAGCCCCATAATCATTCGTTCAATAATAAATCACGACAGGTTTATAATCACACAACCAAAATATCATACACATATTTCAGGAAGTACCTGGTTGCACAGCCATATTATAGGCTGCCAATAAGCTCCTTCATCGGCAAGAAATCACCCAATCTTTATCTCAAGCGTCAGAAATATTAGTAATTAAGCCAATACCTATTATATAAATTCGGCTTTTAGCAGAAATAAGTTGAAAGAATTTTGATAAAAAGCGTGAATTTTGATGTTGATAAACGCATTTTATAGGTCGATGACTAATCAAAATAAGCCGTTCCACTATAAAAAAGCGGAACGGCTTATTTTAAATACAATATGACTGCTAAGATCTTTAATCAAAAGATGTTAGCATAAAACTTGCCCGCCAGAACAGAAGCGAAGACACTAACGGGCTTCTAACAAGGACTACAGATCTTGTGCTTTGACTGTACTGCGGCGATTAGCCTTAGTCCGGGTTATGGCAGCATCAAGCATACAATAGACCTGATCGCTAATGGCTTCAAGCGCATCGGATGATGTCATCATCTTCTTGCTTTTAATGTAAGCCTTTACCTTGCTAGCCACAATCAAAGATTCTTTTTTCTTTGCCATTCTAAAACCTCCATATTGACAAGATTAATATGTAATTGGCCGGCGCCAACTCCTTAAGCCCGGCACGCAATCAAGCTTTATTACAGATAAAGCATGGAATTTGCAATAAAAAAAAAGCTAAAACGTTAAATTTTTACAGTTAGAGGGTCGATAGTTAAAAATTGATTGCGAGAACTAATAAATTCAAGCAGATTTTTTTTCATAAGTTCATAAATTTAATTATTTGTGAGCTTTAATTTGACGAAAGGAATCGGGTGAGAGGTTTCTCAAAGAACTGCCCCGGCAAACAGGGACAGAAGAAGCAGGATTCCTGAAATTAAAGAGTTAAGAATAAAGTTGTTGTGGAGGAATAAGTAATGGCAAAGCGTTCCAAAAAACCTCATAAATCGCAGGCAAAGCTTGAAGGATATGTTGTCGTTGCTTTCGCCGAGGATATGGAGCAGGCCACAGAATACAAATCTATTCTGGAGGCTAACGATATCTCTGCTACCATAACCGAGCCGGAAGCACATGAAATTGCCTCCAAGGAAATTGCCGTAATGGTCCCCGAAGAATTTCTCGATGAGGCCCATGTAATAATTGAATCGCAGCACGCATACGACGATTTCTATGATTTCGCAATGGAAGACGAAGATAATGGCGAATTCGGCGACGACTATTTCGAGGATGACTACTAAAATGGAAAAAGAACGACCTAAAGAGCGTCGCAAAAGCGATGATCGCCGGGGCAGTGTTGTCGACAGGCGTTTGGGCCTGGACCGCCGGCGTGGGCCGGGCAGACGGCTGGCCGATGACCGAAAATCCGCTGAAGAAGGGCAAATGTCCGATGAGCAGTTCGATTTTCTCATGGCGATCGACGAATATAAGCGGCAAAATAAAAGGCCCTTCCCCACGTGGACGGAGGTCCTCGATGTCATAAAGGCATTAGGCTATCGCAAAGTGGCCGAGCCGCAATCGCTCGAACAGACCAAGAAAAAGCAAAAGTCCAAAGAAACAAAGGTGCCTTTGGGAACCTGGCTGGACTAAAACAGACCCAGGCAGCGAAACACGCCTCAAAGCAGCGCGGGATTTCCCGCGCAATACGGATAATCTAAGCAAATCGATCCCTTTCCTATCACTTTCCCTGTGAAATTCTCAAAAATCCACATTTTCTCATCTTTTTTAGGATTTCCGGCCAAAGCCCGGCGATTGG
Organism: Sedimentisphaerales bacterium; assembly: GCA_030630905.1. Classification (GTDB taxonomy): domain Bacteria; phylum Planctomycetota; class Phycisphaerae; order Sedimentisphaerales; family Anaerobacaceae; genus JAFGPJ01. The sequence continues at coordinate 970 of DAOVMB010000122.1, read as the reverse complement.
CTTTGATTGGCTTTGTTTTTTTCGAGTCCAAACCGCTGATTTTTCTTTATAATCACCTTTCAAATAAGACTTTACGCCAATTTGGCCCTACCGTAAATTGGCTTTGTTTTTTCAAATTCCTTTTCGCAATACGCATCACGCAATACTCAATACGAATTAAATTGGCTTTGTTTTTTCAACCCCCAGAGCAGGACTGGGGGCTAACTATGATTGGCTTTGTTTGGCTTTGAATTGGCTTTGTTTTTTTGCCGCCCGAAAACGCTAATAAACCTCATAATACCCTTTCAAATAGATACTTACGTTCATTTTGGCCTTTCGGAAATTGGCTTTGTTTTTTCAAATTAAGCTCAATTTTTCGTCGTTTTTTACTCTTTTTCACCTTTTTTTCCCACTAATCGCGCCGGAGAAGCTCCGGATTTACTTTCATTTTTGCCTTTTTGCTTCTATATTTCTCAATTCTACAAGGAATTAAACGCAGATTAACGCGGAAAAAATAGTCAATCGTCAATAGTAAACATGTCCTGAGCAAAGTCGAACGGATAGTCAATAATAAATATCAAAGTCTCCTGTATTCTGTATTCTGTGTACTGTATTCATTTTGTTATATATTATACGAACCATCACACAAAAGGTCGAATAAATTCCAAAAAAAACTCCAATACTCGGCGTTCTTTGTGCGTACTGCGTAGTGAGTATTGCGTATTGCGTGCTGTGGATAGCGTTTTAGAATTTCTGGTGCTTTTTCCTTTTGCCTTTTCCCTTTTTCCTTGTTTATTCCCTTTTCTTCCTTGCTCGACAGGCAGACACATCTATAATTGAACATAGCGGATAGCTCTGAAACGGCAACGTCGTAGTTCGTGCTTTCTTGCCTTATACCGAGAGGCTTGGGATGTTATACGGAAACCATATAAGACCCCCAATAAGAAGGAGGACCGGCCTAAGTCATTTCGAAGGGATTACTTACAGAGTT
>DAOVMB010000043.1 GCA_030630905.1 Sedimentisphaerales bacterium | reverse complement strand
GATTTCCTGTGGATTTGTCTTTCGATTTTGCCACAGCGACTTTTCAATCACGCCCATACAGCAGGGACTCGGCGTTTTGCAGCCCCCGGTCTGATGTGGCGCCAGCAGAATCTCCGCTCCCTTCAATGCCGCAATACGAACATTCTCGCCCAGATTATTATCGTAGCATGTCAGCACGGCGAGACGGCAGCCGTGCGGGCTGTCGAACACGGTGAATTCCGAGCCGCACGAAAGGTGCTCACTGATAAAACAGTGGATCTTTCGATGCCGCTGAAATTCGCCGTTGGGCATTGCGACCACGTACGTATTATACATTTTTCCATCATCGGCGATTTCCACGAGACCCGCGCCGATGGTCATTTTGTGCTGCTTCGCCAGGGCCATCAGGGCTTGTGACGAAGGGCCTTCAAAAACCGGCTCAGCCAGGGCCTCCAGCTCTTTGCGCGAAAGTTTCCGTAAAAACAAATAGCCGGTAATGCAGGCTTCCGGGAATACGACAAGCTCGACACCCTGCCCCGCGGCCTGCCTGACAAAATTTTCGATCTTTGTAAGATTCGCCTGCTTATCTCCGGCGGAATGCTCGAACTGGACGGATGCAACACGGATATTCTTCATAACTTCGAACTCGGTATATTTTATGCGACTCGTGTTAAAATAGTTTCTGCTAACGATAGCTCTTTAAGCCGCTTTGATTTTGCTGTCGGTCGCAACGTGAGACCAATCGACAATCGAAGAATCATTCAATGGATTTTTCCGCCAAAGCTTTATTAAGCGTTAATATAGCGTAAGATTCTGTTCTGTTCCGAGTCGGACGGGCTTGCCGGGTTTTTTGCCGTTCGTGTTCTCATATATGTACACATTGTAAGGAGTAGTTAAGATTACATCGAGTATTCCATCGCCTGTCATATCGCCAATGAGCATGCTCTTTTCATATTTGATCTTTCCCTCCGATATTTCCTCGCCTGGTGTGTTGAAGGTACCAATCCGCCGCCCCTGATTATCGTAGAGTCCGCCTTTGTGTGCAACCAGGACTTCTTCAATTCCATCTCCGGTGAAGTCTAACAGGCAATGATGCCGACTATAATCGGTCACAAGCCGGCCGAGAGACTGGCCCTGTTCATCCAACACCCAAAGAGGACTTTTGCCGTAAGGTTGATGATCAATATCCACGCAGATATTCGGTCCGGCATGGTCCGGCATGATGCGCCCCACATCTACGGATTCGAAATGATGACCCGATACTTCCCACAATACTTTTCCGTTGCCGTCCACAAATGCAATGTTATTGGCTCCACAACAAGTCAGCACAATCCGAAAGTCTTCGGGAGAGGCACCTTGCCGAAAAACGCGTGCGCAATCAAGATGGCCTTTGGCCTGATCGACTTGTTTCGATCTATAAACCCAGCGAACAGAGCCGTCGCTGTTCAGCATGGCATAGCCGGCCATGATCTCATCACGTCCATCCCCATCGAGGTCGATTGGCCGTGGCTGATGGGCGGTTCGGTATCCACCGGGGTCCTTGACTGTCCAGAGCAGTTTGCCCTGTCGATTATACGCCCAAATTTGATGGTATCGGTCTTTGACGAGCACATCGGTCGGATAACTGTTGCCGGAGAGATTACAGAACACCAGGCAATCGGTAGCTTCGTCGGGGATCGGTATTCGTCTTAGTTCACGCCCCGTCGCTCCTTCAAGCTCAACTAAAAATCCTTTTGTGCAAAGGACAACTTCGCTTTTATTATCACCGTTCCAATCATGAATCTGGCAGGCAACATCATGGTGCCAGTCCTTTCGGCCGATGTCCGGATTACCCCACTTCCATAAAACCGATCCATCGAGATTTTGAGCCACTGCTGTGGTCGTATAGTGCACATCGCCTTTATTGAAGTTTTCAGCGCTGACGATATCGACTGCGCCATCACCGTTTAAGTCGGCGGCCAATATCCACTGACCTCCATAATCAGGATCGAGGCGGACGATTTTCGAGGGTTGAATTACGGGCACCTGGCGATCCGGTTGACCGATGTCTTCAGTGTCAAAATAGATGAAGTCCTTTTCCTTCGCATCGAGAATTGTACATAGACTAACTGATACCAAAATACAAAATAGGATCCATTGGAAAACTAAGCAATTATGTTCTGTTACTTTAAGCATAATCTGACCTTTTATTGGGATATTATTTGCGTCTGTTGCCGTTCGGCCATATCTTCCCGTATTGCCTTGTACCATTATTCTGCAAAGCCAGAGGCAGACCTTATTATGTAAATTAAGGGCGTATTTCGCAACCATTTTCCTACATAGTTTCTGTTGCGGAAACTGTATTTGTCATTCCCGCGGAAGCGGGAATCCAGCTTTTTCGTTCTGGACCCCTGCTTGCGCAGGGGTGACATCGTCGGTTTTTGTTTTCCGTAACAGATACTACTTAGTTAAAGTTCAATGCTCTACTCGAAAATTAGGGTGCCGAACTTCTCGAACTCGTGAAAACCGGATCCGACCCGGGCCCAGTCCCAGCTTGTCGTTTTACCTTCATCGTAATCGACGCGATAGAAATTAGCCCGCCATCGTGTCCCCGGCTGCGGTGGAACGTTTTGCAGAGGTTTGAGCAAGTCGTACGGAACGAACACTTCGGCTTTCCAGCCCGTTACTTGGGCGCCCGACTGCTTTGGGCCGCCTGTAACCGTGGTGGCCTTTTGCGTCTTCCTTTGTCCCGAGTATTTCCAGGGCCGCCAGCCGAGAAACTCGCCGCCGAAATTGGGGATGATAATCGGCAGCTCGAAACCAAGCGGCGAAATCTCGTATTCGAAGTAAACCGGGTATCGCTCATCCGTCCACAAAAAGAACTCAAACACATCCTCCTCCCACAGGTTCAGAAAGTCCTCTTTCATCGTGGCGGTAATCGTGCCGTCCTCGGCCTCCATTAGTACGTACAGTCCACTCGCCGAGTAAAGCATCTTTACGCGAGTCTGATACTTATGGCCATCGGAGCTGCGCAAGTTGAGCGGCTCCCACGCGGTCTTTTTCCAGGCTGGCGCGTCACCCTTGCCGCTTACGGCAAAATCTTCCGTCCGCCGGATCCGCAGCACCTTGGCAGCCGGCCCGCCGAAGAACAATCGTTCGGCGTTCGTACGATAGACCTTCTCCAGCACGTTTTTGGGCAGGAACAAACCATAGATCATCCAGAAACCTTGTCTCTGGTGTCCTCCTGCACAATCGAAATACTCATCGTCGGTTTCGAGGAAGCGGTAATACATACGATATGCATCCCGGCGGGGCGTAGTGTCGGTGCCGAACATAATGCGGTCCTGGTACTTCAGAAAGAACTTCCTCGCCGTGTAGGGCTGCCTGCCCAGCTCGGAAATCCGCGCATCTATGTCGACAACCATGTTGGGATATGTGTCCAACCACTTTCCGACGGTCGCCAGGTCTTCCGGATTATTGGCGAAATGGGCGCAGATGAAAGTGGTTTCCGGATGCCGGGCGATGGCGCGATTGCGCTGGGCGAGGATTTCATCGCGGGAGGGGAACTGCTCGCCGTGGAACAGCCAGTTCGGATGGTCGCCGAGTTCGTGCCAGCGTTCGTTGAAGCGATCCAGCGGTGCGAAGAAGGCGGCCGGATCGGCGACGTGAATCATAATGGGCCGGCCGTACTTGGCGCACGTCTGCCAGACGGGGTCCAGCTTGGGATCGTTGACCGGCATCAGCTTGCCGTTTTTGTAGCGGTAGTGTAAGCCGAGCGTCTTGTGGAATTTCAGTCCCTTCGCACCGGCCAGGAAACTCTTTTCGAGCCGCCTGGCTTCGCGCCGGCCCCAGTTCTCGTCGTCGATGCCGCTGAAATCCAGCAGCGCAAACGTCAGGAAACGGCCGGGATGGGCCTCGTCCAGTGCGGCGAGAGTTTCGTTAAGGCGCCGGCCCCATCCGCCATCGAGGTTGACGACTGTGCGAACCCCCGCGGCATCCATCTCAGCAAGATAGTGTTTAACTCGCTCTGGCGTGAGCCGGTCCTTGCCCCCGCCCAGGTGGTTGTGAACGTCGATCACCGGGTACGCCGGTGTCTCGACCACGCTCTGCCTGGTCTTGAGCATCGAACGGGGCTGCCAGTCACGAAGCTTCAACTCGCGAATATCACCGGCCTGACGGCCAAATCCCAATGAAACAAAGCCGGCAATCACGGCCAGTACCAGCCCGGCAAACACACGTACCTTCATGATAATTTCTCCTTTTCGCTTCATAGTGACATTGAAGAAAACAATATCGTTCTATGACATTTCTCTGGCCGGGATTTTTTGCCCAGGTCCTACCTATTCGCCTATTACATCTTCTTTCTTCAACGGAGTTGTCCAGATATAGATAGTGTGGTCGCTGTACTCATTGTCGGAGTTGATCTTGACGACTTTATCAGGCTTTACTCCTTTCATATCGAAGTCGTGTGGCACGGTTCCCGAGAGCTTCCCGCGTTCGATTGTCCCGGTAAAAGTGCTGCGGAATTCACGGTCCCCGAATCGACTTACCTGTACGAAACTATACCTACCAACAGAAAGATTATTTGGATCGTCCTCTTGTATTTAATTGCCATGCTATTGTCAACTAAAATTTAGCTGCAATTTGGTATAATGCGGAGAGTTCCGGTTGGTATGCCTGTAATGTTTAAGTATTTCCTGGTTTTACTCGGACGGATTAGTTTTATCGCCCGGCGTGTCCAACTGTACCCAATTACCATTAAGATAACAATAGATGTGATGGTCGCCTTGTGCGCCCACGACACACAAATCCCCCTCGCTTGGATTGCTTGGGAACAAACTACGGGGTTCGAAATTTATGACACTGTCCATACGGCATTACTCCTCTAAAATTCTAACGATGCGACACGTTTGGAATGTGTTCGTAATGCACCGCTTAATCTTATATGGTTTGCGGAAGCTTTGAATCTGAAACTGAGGAACGTCCTGATTCCCACTCTCATTCTGAAATAATGAGATATTGGCTGAAGAGACAACATTTCGTATCTTGGGTTTCTCTCTGGTAGAGAAGCCAAACATTTGTTAGTGTCTTCTTCCGTGCTCAGCCATTCTGACACCGACGATTGGGGAGCGTTCTCTAAAGCGCTTTGCATTGGCCGCCACTTTAAGGTGTGCTCTTACCATTAGTATGAGTACCACTAAAGCTGCTATAGCTATCGCCAGTAGTTCCCATCTTTCCCATCGCCTATAATACAGCCATGAAAAAAACTCCGAGAGCCTGTCTATGATTCCTTCTACGGTCATCCTTTATTACCTCCGAATTTAGGCTAATCGCCAATCCCTTTGCTTTCGGGTTTTCCGTAAGAACGTATCCAAGGCATCTAACAGCGTGTTGTTGTTTCAACGATTATCGCAATAAGTCTTCTTACGATTACTCCTTTACTATAATACATCATATTCATCTGAGAGTCAAGCTGTCAATTGTGGTAACTATGTTTTTTTTGGTAAACACACATATTAGCTTCCGCCCAAAAGGTCCGTCTTGAGCGCTTTTATCGCAGTATCACAATGGTATCCGAAGTTGTCGCGCCCTCCAGTTATCACCGAGCCTACAATAGCTCCCGTTGCGCTGTCAACGATCCGGACGCGCAGCTTCTTTCTACCGATATCATCAGATCCGTCATAGTAGGTACACATAATAAGGGCTTCAACGCCGAAAATCTGCTTTATCCTGGCCCTGGTTTTCTCGTTTAGCCTTCCTTTCAGCAAATCCTGCTCACTGATGACCTCATGCAGCCGGTTCCTTTCGACAAATGTAATGACTTGTCCGGGAAAGGCCTTGGTATAGAAGGCCATGAATATTTGTTCCTGTTCGGCGGTAAGGCCAATGATTGCCAGCCGGCTATGGGTAATAAGCTCGGGTCTTGTGAATAACGCTTCTGTCTTGCGAGCGCATCCTGTTGAAATGACCAGTCCCGCTATCAAAACAAACGCGGAAATAATGCGAAGAAATCCGGTTCGTATATTCATTCTGCTGCTTCCCGATATGCTTTGAGGATAAATGTTTATTCCGGCGAAGTGGATATCACGCTGGATTTTTGTTTTCTGCCAATAGCGAATATTGTGTATTTGTGCTGGCATAACTTCTTATCTCCATACAAAAAGCCATTTTTGAACAATATTTTACTAAGAATAAACCATCATGCACGCTCTGGCAAGGATCATTTTTCATCTCCATTTTGCAAAGCTTGCTTTATAACTGAACTTTTGCAAAATCGCCATTTGAACGTGTTTTTTTCTCGAAAGCGAAATAATATCGCTTTCTCGACTTTTACATAATGGTCTCAAGATAATATAGTTATGAGATTAGTGAAGAAATTATTTAAGGATAATTTCTTCACTAACGCACGCTCAAAAGTCAATTTTGCAAAAGTTCAGTTATAAGGCTTTCAGCCGCTTAATAGATAGCACAGCCAGGCTGCAAGAAACGCTCCGTAGTTTCCAATGGCATAACCCATAAGGGCCATCAGGATACTTGCCGGTACGAGCTTTTCGTTGTGACTTGAAGCGACCACGGGGGCGCTCGCCGCACCGCCGATATTCGCGGCACTCGCAATCGCAGTAGAATGCACATCCACTCTCAACAGATATGCACCAAGGACACAAAAAGCCCCATGCACGGCTATCCAGATGTAGCATCCGAGAATGAACCATACGGCGGAACCTGTAAGTCCGGATATATCGGCTCTGGCCCCCATGTTTGCGACAAAGATATAGACAAGAGCCATTGCAAACTCGTGGCTTGCGGGAATGTGCCTTGCCGGAGTGAGCGAAAGCAGAAGGCCCATTGTAGTGATTAGCAGGATCTTCCATGTCGAGGCGGTTAAAATCGGTTGAAGCTCAGGTAGTTTGGCTGAGAGGATTTCCGCCGCCCATATACAAACAAAGCCCAGCACAAGAAGATACAGAAAATGCCTCATTCGGACGCGTTCCTGCGAGTCCTGCGTTTCGGTCTGGGTCATCTCGAGCATTTGGATTCGCTTTTTGTCCACCCGCGTAAAACGATTGAATGCTTTGGCGAAGTTTTTCGATCCCAGCAGAATCGGCAGCCATACCATATAGACAAGATTATCGCCAAGCACGGCAAGCCCGAATCCCTGACCGCTCGTTTTAAGCCCTTCGGTTACGGCCGCCATGTTGCCTGTGCCGCCGATCCAACTGCCGGCTAACGAGCCAAAAGCCTTCCATGTATCTTCGGGCAGTTTGCTTCCGACAAGCAAGAATGCTATCGGGGCGCCAAGCACTACGCCGGCAGTGCCGAAGAGCATTACGAAGATGCCCCTGCCCATCATTTTGATTGTCGATGCGACGTCCACCTTCAAAAGCATTATTACGAGAAACATCGGCAGCACGGTCGAGCTGAGCCAGTCATACACCACCGAAGTTTTTGTTAATACGCCGGTGTTTGACATTACGGCGGGTATGGCATAAATAAAAATCAGCGGCGGAAAATAATTGAAAAGTTTCCACCGCGTTCGCTCTTCGAGAAAAAAGAATAATGCTCCTACTCCGCAAAGAACCGTTAAAACTCCAATCGGACTAGAGACTAATGATTCGTCCATGACTTCTTGTCCCAATGTAAGGGCGGTTCGCGAACCGCCCCTACTAATGTTTGAAATTCCTTCCAACGAAAACGAAAAGGCTCAGGTATTGCATGTTATGATCGTAAACTCGCCGTCCTTAAAAGAGATATCTTTGACTCGAATACTCCTGATGTTTTTTTCTTCAAGCAGCTTGTCCACATCGACAAAGATTTTCGGATACTCAAGTCTCATGCATAGCGGTAATTTGAATTGGAGTATTTGTTGTTTAAACCGGCTTACGGCTTTGTTTAGATAGCTGCTGACGATGGTAAGCTCGAATATCGCCTGGTTATCGCTGAAACCCAGGTATCCTAACGAAGCGGGAATATATGGCAGAATGAATGAATTAGTTTTTATCACAAAATGAATTCTCTCACCGTCAACTTTCGGACGTAATATCTCTCCGCGCAAAAGCTCATTGGAAATCAGGATTTGCGTTAGTTCTTCAAGACTAAAAGTTATTTTTGCCATGGCTTTCCCTTGCCGGATCCCGTGTCGCGGACATCCTGCCCTCGACACGAGATGAGAATAGAGAAGCGTCAGTTGTTTAAATAGAACAAAGCATTCTATTATAGCCTCCGTTTAAAATAGGAAAGCTACATGTTACCTCTGTTGTCTATCATCGCCGGCCGGCGAGCGTTCGGCCTTTTGCCTGGCGGCGGAGAGATCCTTGAACAGCGATCTTATGTTGAAGAATCCTCCGATTGTAACAACAACCGAAAGGCAGGCAAAAAGCGCCAGGCTCAGAAAGAAGAAGAACGTCCAAATTTTAATCCAATCCATCTAAATTACTCCTAAGTTTCATTAGAGTTGCTCGTCCTCTTTTGTCGGGCAGCAGCAGCGATCCGGCAATCATCAGGACAATCGCCAGCGCCAGGACGATAAGGCCGATGACGGCGCTGGGGATGTCACCCTCGATTCCAACGAGTTTTTTGATCGGGTTCAGCAAAGGCGAACATAATTGTTGCACCTTCGACAGACCCAGAAGGGCAAGAAAGCCCGTAAGCAGCGCCAGATATGCTCCGGCTCTGCTGGCTCGTTTCCAGTACAGCCCGAACGCCAGCAGGGCAAATCCGCCAATGGAGTATATGGCGCCGGAAATGGCCATGTAGTCCCACAAATCCTGTTCGAGCGGATACCAGAGACCCCAGACGAGGATGAAGATACCAATTGCAACGATAAAAATCCTTGTCAGCAGGAGTCGCGCCTTCGAGGACAGGTCTTTTTTGAACCATGGAGCGACCACATCCTGAGTGAGCACCGAACTCCAGCACAAAAGATAGCTGTCATGTGTGGACATGAACGCCGCGAGCATTCCCGCCGAGATAATGCCGATAAAGCCCGCGGGCAAAAGCTGGCTCAAATAGAACGGCATTGCAGTCAGTGACAAATCGGAGTTTGCTTTTCCGTCGGCGGACAGGAATACGCCCCTGAGGGTCTGGTTATTGGCGATAAAGACCAGGGCGCAGATTCCGAAGAAGTAGGGGATCAGGAACCGGATAAGAAAACCTACCGAAGAAAGTATGTATATTCGTCGTACTATTCCCGTACTTTTTGCCGAGCAGGCCCGGATGACGGCGGTCTGCCAGATGGCACAACTTACCAGGCCCATGAAGAACATCCAGAGGACATAAGACCAGCCGAAGCCTGTTTCGTCGAAGGGATTAAATCCACCCTGGCCCATCTGCTCTGTAACCGTGTTGACAATATTATCCCAGCCTAAGTATCTGATCGACATGATGCTGGCAAAGAGCAGGCTGAACGACAGCACGACGAACTGGATATAGTCGAGTATCGCAACGGACACCATTCCCCCCAGGGTTGTGTATAGCAGGACCATGCACAGCAGAACGGTCATGACGATCTTGAGATGAAATTCAGAGGTCATGCCGGTTACGCCTGTAACGAAAAGCGATCCGGCCTTCAGGAACATGCCCATATTGAGAATGCCCGAAAGCGCCAGGATAATACCGCCGAGTATGCGGATGTCTCTGCCGAATCGCATCTCGTAAAACTCCGGTATTGTCATCACCTTCAATCTTCGCAGCGGAACAACGATGAAGCCGGATATGCCGACGAAAAGCGTAACAATCGCCGCGGCGAAGGCGATGTGAAACGCGGCGAATCCGCCGGTGAAACCTTTCTGTGACGAATACATTACCGTTACCAGGCCCAGTTCCGTGCCGATCATGGTTGCGATGGCAAGAAAGGTCTTAAGCCCCCGGCCGGCAACCATAAAGTCCGTGGCAGAGGCAATGTACTTGCGGATGTACACGCCTATGCTGACGATGGCAATCAGATAGCCTATGACAATGCACCAGTCGAGAATGCTGAAATTTGTGTCAAATCCGAGACTTGCAAAATCAATATCCATAGGTTCTCCTGCTTACTAAGCCATATATGTTATTTGCAACTTGACTGTCTTTTACGTAAGTGTTCTTCTGATAAGAATATATGGAACTTGTCATTCTGAGCGCAGCGAAGAATCTCCAACGGCTACCTGTCGTAAATCCCGTTCAAACCCCAGATGCTTCACCTCGTTCAGCATGACAATTTAAAATCCAGTCAAATTGTATTATTCACAATTCGCGGCACGACCCACAAACCACGGCACGGACGATGGGGATTATAATCCATCCGGCAGCGTTCTACAATATTTTCTACAAATTCCTGATTCAATTTACGGTTTTAGTACCATAGGTAAAAGATACTGCCTGTTACTTTCAGTCCGCCGTGTAAAAATCTGGCAAAAAAGTTCTTTTGCTTTAGACTAAAATATGTATCCAGATCGTCACTCAAGTGGTTGAAGCCTCGACCATGATAAAAAATGAGGGCCATTGATGTTCGAAGATCAACGTTTGTTAAGCGGACTGCGTGCCGGAGATAAGGACGCTTTGCGTCGAATATACGAAAAGTATATAGACGATTTGCTTAGGGTAGCAACGTCTCTTTTGTCCGACATTCAATCTGCGGAAGACTGTCTTCACGATGTTTTTGTTGATTTTGCAGGATCTATTGATGGTTCAGTGATTCGCAGTAATCTCAAAAGCTACTTGATAAGTTGTGTGGCCAATAGGGCAAGAGACCAGTTACGTAAGCAAATAAGGCAATCGAAGAACCAAAGG
>DAOVMB010000292.1 GCA_030630905.1 Sedimentisphaerales bacterium | reverse complement strand
GAACGGTATTGTGGATTAAGAGGAGATCGGAGATTAGCGCCCCCGGCCCGGCGTTTAGAATAGTATTCTTAGATGAAGGACGGATAACTCCCGACAGCTATGCTACCCATTACGTTAATGAGCGCTGGTGGGATCCGCCCTTTGTCCGGCACGGTGACGGCACGAATGTCTCTTACGCAGACGGGCACGCTGCTTATTGGAAGTACAGAGGCATGAAAACGTTGGAAATAGGCAAGCTCGCCGCGGTTCCCGGCCTTGATGCACACGGGTTGCATCAGATGAACCCTGAAAGCGATGATGATTACCAGGATTTGTATAAGATGCAAAAGGCCGTCTGGGGCAAATTAGGTTATTCGCCAAGTCACATGCCAAGGTAAAGGGATTGATAAGCAGGATTTGAACCGGTCGGATTGAAAGAGGCATACGCATCAGACAAATGCAGAAGTGGTAAAATGATGGCAAGACAAAAGAATCGAATTGGCTTTACATTAATTGAGCTTCTGGTCGTAATAGCCATTATTGCTATTTTGATGGCGATATTAATGCCGGCACTGAATCGCGTCCGGGAGCAAGGCAAGCGGATTGTGTGTGAGAATAATCTCAAGACCCTGCAGCTTTGCTGGATTATGTACGCTGATGACAATGATGGTAAAATCGTAAATGGTGAGGGCGGATTCAATCACACTTCTGGAAGCCTTACGGAGATAGCTTGGATAGGCCATGGTTGGGGAGCCAATTGGGACCAACCAAACGCCGCAACTGTTGGGACGCTCACTGATGCGCAAAAGAAGAGAGCCATCGAAGATGGGGCTTTGTGGGAATATGTCAAAGACTACGATGTTTACAAGTGTCCTACGGGAAGGCGGGGTGAGTGCGTCACGTATGCGGCCGTGGATTCCATGAATGCCCGGGCTCGAAACGGTACATGGACCGGAGGCAATCATGTAACCGCCACGGGCTTGAGAAATGGCAGAACGGTACTCTGGATCAAGCGATTAAATGAAATAAGCAGTCCGTCCCCGGCCCAGAGAATGGTTTTCATCGACGAAGGCGCAATGACACCGGACAGCTTTGCCGTGCACTACGATAATCCCGGCCCCTGGTGGGACGATCCGCCCGCCCGGCACGGCGACGGCACAACGGTCTCCTGGGCGGATGGACATGTATCCCATCTCAAGTGGAAAGCGGCCGAGACCATTACATGGGCCAGGGATCATAGGGACTACTATGGCAGCGGCAGCTTTATGCCCCAGACACCGGAAGGCAAAGAGGAACTGGAAGATTTCAGAAAAGCCGTATGGGGCAAACTCGGCTACTAACCGTAGAAATTCAGCGAGTTGCTCTTGGAGAGCGGGCCCCAGCCAGCTCCCATTCTCGTTTCACATCGAGAAATTCGGCTGGCCCAAAAAAGAGCCATATAATCAATTGTGGCCTCTGGAGTTCATTGACGCGGCCAAAAGGATATGCCTTAATCTGTCAACGCTTAGCCTGTTAAGGTAATCTTGAGTAAAATCCAACTTAAATCTGCCTCTAAAATTCCTGATTCGTCTCTCGAGCTCGTGCCTTCCTAAAACAGCGATTGAAGTCGCCTCTCTCTCAAAATACTTTCTCGCAGCCATCCTCATAACCTTTGAAAAGATTTTTATTGTAAGTTGGATTCATTTGGATTCATGTTATCTGTATCGTCTCTGAAACCTGGGCACTTGTGCCGGAAATTTGCTGCCGTTTAACAAACGCGTAAATCGCTTAATTATTATGCCAAATTTTTTTTGTTTATTTAAAGGCCGTCTGATAACGTTTGGTTATGAAAACAGATCAGTTGAATTATTACTTGCCGACGGAATTGATTGCCCAGAATCCTCTTTCTGTCCGGAGCGAATCGAGGCTGATTGTTCTCGATCGTTCCAGCGGTGATATTTCGGACAGCAGGTTCAGCAGTCTCGGCGATTATTTAGCACCAGGCGATTGCCTCGTCCTGAACGATACGAAAGTCCTGCCGGCACGCTTTTTCGCCAGACGACCCACAGGAGGCAAGCTCGAAGGATTATTTCTCGCCGCTGACGTCGACGGCATCTGGACAGCCTATCTGAAGGGAATCCGCAAGCTGAAACAGGGCGACGAGTTTTATCTGAAAGACAGGCAAAAAGCCGATTTCTGTAAAGCCGTGCTGCTCGAAAAGTTAGATAAGGGCAAATGCCGGCTCCAAATCAAGGCCGATGCGGATGCACGGACCGTGCTGGATGAAATCGGCTTTCCGCCGCTACCGCCCTACATCAAACGCGATGACGATCCTGCAATAGCGGCAGAGGATAAGCAGCGGTATCAGACGGTATATGCACGGCAGAGCGGCGCTGTCGCGGCCCCGACCGCAGGGCTGCACTTTACCGAACCGCTCATCGAGCATTTAAAGCAGGCCGGCGTACAATTCGCATTTATCACGCTCCATGTCGGAGCAGGAACATTCAAGCCGGTCACCGCGGACAATCTCGAAGACCACCAAATCCACCAGGAACGATTCAGTATCGACCAGGAGAATGCCGGGATAATAAATATGGTAAAAAACAAAGGCGGCCGAATTATCCCAGTCGGCACAACATCGACGCGGGTCCTTGAGACCGTCGCCGCTGGCTCACAGATCGAATCTGTCACTGGCACGACGGAATTGTTCATCATGCCCGGCTACCGATTCAAGATGATTGATGCGATGATAACGAATTTCCATTTGCCCAAATCAACGCTGTTGGCACTGGTCGCGGCCTTCGCCGGGCTTCAAAACACCCTCGCCGCCTACAACCACGCCATCGAAAAGCGATACCGCTTCTATTCTTACGGCGACGCTATGCTAATCGTCTGATCAAAAAGAGCTGCCTCGCGTGATTATAAAATCCTTCTTGCCAGCGGCAGTTTCCTGATAACGTTGCCGAGGACAAAACACAACGGCACGCAAACTAGGCCGGCCAAAGCAAATTTAAGGAGCGGATACAGTGTTATATTTCTGATCGCAAGGGTTACAAACACTACGATTGGAGCGTGGATGATGTAAGCCGTGTAGGCACTGGCGGACATCGCTTTAGCCAGTTTGCCCTGGCGATTGAGCCGTCTGCGGAACAGAAACAGCAGAGCGATTATCATCGCCACACAAACAAACTGCTCCCAAACGGAATATGCAAAGCATTGCCAATGAAAACCCCCTATAAATGGTGATACATTACCCGAAAATGCTCCACCTAACACGAACAAGGTTGGAAATAGTATGACGATAAAGATTATAGCAATGCTGAGCCATAATTTGCCCATCGCATTGGAAAGACGCATAGGCCAATTACGGCGATACGCAAGAATTCCGACAATAAACAGACAAATGTATTGAGGGAAGAAGGGAAATTGGAAATTCAAAGGTCCAAATGCCCAGCCGATGGGAAGCCATATCCGCACAATGAAACTGACGATGCCCAGTGCAAGGGCAAGGACCACAACCACCCTATTACCGAATATCTTGCCGTAGTTCTCGACAGCCGGAGCAGTCGTTTTTTTTGTCAGATGTCGCCACAGAACATAAAAAATGGCGAGCATCAATAAGGTCTCGACAAACCACAGCGGCCCGGTGCCTATGTGAAATTCGCTAAAGTATTGAGTGATGAGTTTCCGAACAGAGCCGTCGAATCCATGAACCCTGGTCACAAGCGCATACTCAATAACCGGATTAATGACAAAGTCATAGAAGAGCATAGGTATGCCCAAACGCAGTAGCCGATCTCTCAGAAATCCCCAGGGCCCTTTGCGGTCGTATGAGCCGGGAGTGAAATAGCCCGCGATCATAAAAAACAGCCCCATTGAGAAGGCTTGTACCGTGCCATTGTTCCATGTCAGTACGATAAATGAAATCGTGTCCGGCTGGCCCTCCTTGTAATACCACCCGCCAACGCCTCCGTACGTTACGGACAGGTGCACCACAATGACCAGCGTGATCAACAGGATTCGCAGATTGTCGATGAAAAACAGGCGGCCTTTTTCCATATCTTATTTCCGGGTTCGAGTCTCACCGCGTTCGAGCCGCACTCTGGCTTCTATATACGTCGTTGTCTGTTTGTCTCGGCAGCTTATTACTTGTACATCTTGTCGAAATGACCCTGGGCGGCAACAACCGCGGCCCGCATCATATCTTCGGCTCTGGCGGTTTCTCGCTTGGAGAGAACGGCCATCAGTGCTTTGGTGTCCAGCTCTTTGGCTGCCGTTTCGCAGGCCTCCCAGCTCAGGACGCTTCTGATCACGCGGTCGATTCCCTGCTCGGTGTTGTCGTAGGCCCGCGTCTGCATGTCGTGGCCTTTCCACCGGCTGAAACCCGCCTGCTGGATAAGCCCTGCGATGGCTATGTTCATGCCGTTGATTCTGGCCCCGTGGTCGATGTCGTATTTTCCCGGTCCTCCGAGAATGATGCCGTCATTGTAACCCTGGCTATTG
>DAOVMB010000018.1 GCA_030630905.1 Sedimentisphaerales bacterium | reverse complement strand
TAGCGTTCAGCGGATGGCGTCTTGCGTTTTGCCACTTTTGCCTTTGACCTCTTTCGGCTTCGCTCACCTGTGGCGGAGCCAGGTCATGTTTGAACTTTTGTCTTGTTCTTCCATTTACTTGATCGTTCACATATCGCAAGTTTAAGCCTTAGCGGCCTTAGTATCTGTATTACCCTAAAAACAAACGGGGCCTATACCAAATCACTTAGTATAGGCCCCGAACTAATGCACAATCATTAGCTAACGACTTGGCCTCGCATATACTGATTACAGCCTGCTCCGGCCACAGTCGCTTCCCAAGCCACACATCCGCCAGGTCAAAGTCCAAAGGCGAACGGAAATCACGGACCTTCCATAAGTTCCAGAATCTCGTCCTGCGACAGCGCCCGCTTGAACATATAGAACTCGTCCATAAGGCCGGTGTAGTGCCTGGCATCGTCAATATTATATCCAACGCGGGCACCCAAATCCCAATTTCCGGCTATATCTATAGCGTTATCAATGGGATCTCCAGCACCATCTCCACCTCTTCTCAGGACAATTTGGCCGTCGACGTACAGAGTCATCCTTGCGTCCGCTTTGCTGTAAGTCATTGCAACGTGGACCCATTCATTGGGCCTCGTATCTCCAATCCCCGGACTGGAAGGATACCCTGTTTTGCCGTGATCGATGTCGCCAATTTTGGTACTGCCGGCGCCTCTTAGAGTGAACCTGTAATCGTTGTCTCCGATGCGAATCTCGGGATGGATAAGCCAAACATGGCCGGCGTCAGGGTCAGTTGCTTTGGCATTGAATATCGCGTTCTTACTGCTTGTACCATCAACGTTTGTCCAGGCGGCGAGCGTAAAGGCGGATGTCGGAATATCTTCGGCAGGAATACTTGGGCCGTCCAGGTCGAGGTAACCGCTGCTTGCGAAATTGGCAGCTCCATTGTACATGCCGTTGGCATCTGCCGTAACGTCACCGACTACAACGCCGTCATGGCCTTTGCCGGACTGGTCCGCGACAATATCACTGACTTCGTCAAAGGAATAGTATATAATCAGAGACTCGTCCGCGACGACCGGTTCAGGTTCTGTGGCGACAAGCACCAGGGCATTGAGAAAAGCGAATGGGTGGTTTGCACCTGATGGCTCGTGGGTGCCCTCACCGGGGGCGCTTTCCAGAAAGATTGCGCCGGTACTGTCTGCGGTGGCTTTTCCGGTAAAAGCATAGTCATCTTCAGCCGTGGGCGGATCCTGATTACCATCGAACACAGTCTGACAAACAAATATCCCGTTGGCTGTCCAATCCGTGACCCGAAGCTCTTTGCTGAGCGTATCATAAGCGTAGATTGTTATCTCATAGGTTGTGTTGGCCGCCAGACCCGACAGCGTGACCGTCATTGCGCCCGGCCGCGAGAATATAAAATCGCGATAAATCTGCTCGGAAGGTACTCCGGCAGGTGCGCCGCGGCGGCGTGAGTCAAGAGTACCACCGAACTCAACCGTAATCCCATCTACCTGAGAGCCACTATCAGCAATGGTAAAGGAAGTAAAGCCTTCTTCGAGCTCTTCGGCATTATGTGAATTGCCGACATCCAGCTTGAAGACAAGATCCGCTGCCGGGCGATACAGCCGAATGTCATCGATGTACATCTTACCCGAACCGCCGGCCTGTGGATTGTTCTTATCGCCGAGACCAATAGAAATCGTATCGACATTGGTAAGGTCAACGTCCTGGTCGGCAAACGCCTTCAGGCCGATGACCCACTCGGTCCATTCACCCGTCTGTGTCACAGCAGGATCATCATGATAGACCACAGCGCTGCCGTTTAGAGCGACAAACAATCGCTCGGCAGAATTAGCCGCATCACCATGGAACCACAGTGACAGTTTCGTAACGCCTTCTTCGGTCCAATCACGCGTGGTGCCCAACGTCTTGGCTACCTCTGAATATAATTCGTAGCCCTGCTTGTTGTTGTCGTAAGCCACCGGCATTGACTTTCCGCCGCCGTGGACGATTATTTCTTCACAATAAGAAGGAGTCGTCTCGTCACCCACGGCCGAACCCGTGCCGTTGCCGGGATAAGCCGGTTCATCACCATGCTCAACATAGCCAAGCCCATCTTTCCACGCCCACCATATCTCGTTGTTACCAACGTCGTAATCCTCAAAATCATCTACAAGAAGGAAATCGGCTGTCGTGAAACTCCAGACAAGGCCTTTCACCGGACCCGAATCATAGACTGCATCCACGCGCCAGTAGTAAGTCGCATACCAGTCAAGTTTGCCGGGATCATAGTTCTCAGAACCAAGCGCCTTGTTGCCTTTGTATTCCGGTGAAGCTGTAGTTGCGTTGCGTACGGTATCTTTGTTGGTGCCGAAGTATACATCATGCGAAGTAGCACTATCTCCCGGATTCCAGCTAAGAGTAGGTGTCATCTTCACACCCGTGGCGCCATTAGACGGATTTGGGCTCCCGACGGCGCCCGGAGTCGTAAATCCCCAGATATCGCCTTTATACGTGTCGACGGCATCAAATTCATCGACCCGCCAGTAATAAACCTTCTCTAATTCAAGGGTGCCGGGGGTATAGGTTGCCCCTCCCTGGGAATCGCCGCCGGTGGCGTTGTCCACATCGTCTAAATTATCGCCGAAATACACGGTGTGTGATATCGCACCGAAACCTTTTGTCCAGCTAAGCTCCACACTCAGGTCTACAAACTCGGCACCATCAGGCGGGGCTGGGTTATAGGCAGTCTTGGGGGGAACGCTAAAGCTCCAGACATCGCCTTTCCACGGACTGTCTGGGTTCAGGTCATTGACCTCATCGATCCGCCAGTAGTAAGTTGTGCCCGGAACAAGACCATCCGGATAGGGATATCCGGGAAAGCCGGCGACAAGGAACATCGTAATTTGGTTGCCTCGGAACGTATCGCCGGTTCCGTTCTTCACATCATCAAGATTATCGCCGAAATACACATCGTGCGAGTCTGCAAAATTTCCCGGCGACCAGCTAAGGGTTGCCCAAGTATCCTCATGCATGGCACCATCAGCCGGATTGGGGCTAAAGGCATACGGAAAACCCAGACCTTGCATGATTTCCTTGATTTCGGCTTGTGACAGCGCCCGATTGTACAAGAAGAATTCGTCCATAAGCCCCGTGAAAGGTCTTGCGGCATCAATATTGTATCCAACGCGAGCACCCTGGTCATAATCTCCGGCTATATCCAAGGGAGTTTCAACGTTTGCCTCCCCAACCAATTCCCCGTTGTTATACACATACGCCTTACCGGATACTTTGTCGTATATGCCTGCAAAATGTACCCATTCACCCCACGGTACAACACCTGCACGTACGTCGAAGATTGTAGTCATGCCATGAGCGCGGAGCAGCCACCTAAATTCGCCGTTACTGCGGGCCTCAGGGTGAATAAGCCAGGTCCCGTCAGATGCTCTGGCGTTGAATATAGCGTGATGCCCGCCTGTATTCTCACATTTTATCCAGGCGGCGAGCGTCATGCCGGATGTTGGAATATCTTCGGCAGGAAAACTTGGGCCATCCAGGTCGAGGTAACTCTCGCTTGCCGGTCCAAGCGTGCCTTCGAATTTGGCAGCTCCATTGACCTTGCCCCCGGGATCTGCTGTGACGTCGCCGACTACAACGCCGTCATGGCCTTTGCCGGATTGGTCCGCGATAATTTCACCAACTTCGTCAAAGGAATAGTATATGATCAGAGACGGATCCTCAGCAGTGAAGGCGTTACTGGTCAGAAACAGCACCAAAACAAAAAAAGTTGAATAAACCAATTTTTTACACATAATAATCCTCCTTCAAAAAGAGTTAAAATAGTTATGAATCATGTTTTGGCCACACACCAAAACACCCGTTGTTTGTAACAAATACCTGTGCCTATGAAATCCTCGTTATAGTTCTCGCAAGAAAATACGGTGGTGCCGGCAGGTGCAAGCAACTACAAACAAAGCGGCCGATATTAATTTTTTGCACTTACTAACTACCTATGCTTGCCCAGGATAATTTGTTACGACTTGACGCTACCTCCTTCCTTCAAAAGCTCAATATTAGCTGTTCATAGAAATATAAAAATTTTAACCGCGAAACACATAGTTCCCGCTCAAGACTCTATACCCTGCATGATAACTCCTCCTCC
Organism: Sedimentisphaerales bacterium; assembly: GCA_030630905.1. GTDB lineage: Bacteria > Planctomycetota > Phycisphaerae > Sedimentisphaerales > Anaerobacaceae > JAFGPJ01. The sequence continues at coordinate 9,769 of DAOVMB010000018.1, read as the reverse complement.
ATCGAAAATCTGCGAGATTTTTGCTCGCTGGAGGTGTTAAAACCACAGATGCCTGACTACGCAGACACAAACTTCATTTATATTAACTATACACAATAAGCTACGTTTCCGTCAAGGAAAAAAGTACTTTATTCTAATCCGTCAGTTATGGGTGGGGAAATTCTTTGTTGGACGAAACGGCTGATGCCGTAGCATGTTTGTGGTGGGTGATTTTAATCCAGTAGCCAAGGTATTCTCCACAGAGTTAATAGGCGATAATACTCCTTTCGACATTACTCTCGCTGTGGGAGTAAGACGGCACGTTTTTGCTTTGTCGAAAGGAGCAGGATCATGAAGAACTAAGATGCCGGATGATAGCGGACATGCGACTTCGTGGTTTGTCGCCAAATACCCAGTGGAGAGCTACTACTTCAGGACGCATGGGAAGAAAGCTGCCTTCATGGGAGATATGCCTCCTGATAATCGCCTCAGTGCTTCCAATCTGTGAATAGAAAGACTGGTCTTCAACGAGCGATCCATCTGGGTGCATCCCGATAATGGGGCAGAACATCAAGCCAACCATCTCCTCAAGGCTCATCTGCTCTAGCAGATCGTTGACGCGTTTGCCAGCAGGTAGACACCGGTTCTCATAAGAATCGAGTTTGCCGTCCTTATTCAAGTCTCGGAATATGTGGCCGTTGACGGAAAGCGTTCTTGCTTGTGGATTGGCTTCAGCATTTACGCAGATTATTATCGCAAGAATGCATAGGACAATAAGACTATAACTGATTACTCTGTTTGGTTCATTTTACTACTCCTGCACTCGCCAAATTCTTTTAGGTTTGCTGAGCTATCTCAATGAGAATATCTGCTCCGCTGGGCACATCCCACAGTCCAGACCAGTTACCATTCATTTTTCCAAGGGCTTTACTCGCCGGGAGATGGAAAGGTGGCAATCCAGTTGTCGGGATCGTTGTCGTAGTCGGTGAGGACATTTCTAGCCAGCGATTTACCTTGACCATTGGCTTCAATCGGCCAGAGGTCTATCGAACCGGGGCAATTCTCCGGATGGGAGCCATCGCTGTAATTGACCCTGTCGACGCGGATGTATTGGCGCATGCCCTCCTTGTCTACGTCGCCGGACATGCTCAACTCCAAGCTTTCGCCGGCGTTGCTCAGTTTGCCGTCGTAGGGACCGAAAATTATCTCGGCAGGTACAGCCGAGTAGCGCCATGAAAACGCTGCCGGCTTTTTGACTATCAAGAGATATCCCCCGGCAGGGATTGTGACTGGCACATCCGCTGGGAAGATAAATTCGATGCCATCAGTAAATTTCCACGGCTCGCCTTTATCATAGTCGTACAACGTTACCGGCTCTGCGCTGATGTTGTACAGTTCGATGTATTCGTATTGGTCGTTGGTGTAGGAGCCCCTATCAGGCCAGTTAGGGTTGTACATTATCTCGCTGATTACGATGGGGCCAACCTTTGGGTAGGCATTGGCGGAACCGGGCGTATTTTCGTCCATCGCTACGAAGTTGTAGTTGCCCGTGCTGGACTTATAGTATCGCCCGAAAGATACACCGGTTTCCGAGGCACCAAAATCCTCGACATTGCGATAACCTGTCAAGACGTCGTTTTCTGCCGAGCTTAAATATAAACGCTCGCCGTTCTCGCTGAGGGCAAAGGGTTCATAAGAACCCGGATCGTTTGCATTGCCGAAGTTCAGGTCTTCGTATAAAACGAGGTAACCGTTCGGTCCGATAGTGGTTCCGTTGGCGATCTCGTATTTGAAAAGGTTATCGTTGCTGTCGCTTAGGAACCAGCCGCCAATGTCAATCGCGGTCCCGGTAGTATTGTATAATTCGATCCAGTCCGAAGCCTCGGCGTGCGAATGGGCAAGGACCTCGTTAATCACTATAGCACCGGGATTGAAGATAATGCCGCTGTCGTCCTGTCCCGGCGAGCCGCCTGCATAAGCGCTAGGGCGCCAGGAGTCTTTTTCGTCCCAACTACTCAGATCAAGATTCGCAACATCTATTATCGTTAATGAAAAACCATTGCCATCGGTAATCGATCGCCAGCCATCTCTGTAGCGGAAGTTTAGAATCGTTCTGCCAATGGCGTCCTGCAGTTCAATTCTTTCGCCGGCGTTATTCAGCTTGCCAGAATATTGGCCTGCTATGTTGACGTTTGTGCCGTATCTGGCCTCGAAAACGTTGCGGTCCTGGACGACAACTACATGTTTACCGGCTGCAAGCTCGATGCTCGGGAAGGTAAAGTCGATGCCGTTTGTGAAGCTGACAAGATTCAAGTTGATTATCTCGGTGCCGATGTTCTTTAGCTCTATGAACTCTTCGTTCGGGTCCGGCGGATGATACATTATCTCTGTGATGCGCAGGTTCTCCGTTACCTGACCGACGGCAAAGACCGCTTCGTTCAGCGCGCTCCAAGTGTTGCCGTTCAAAGTTCGTGCTCTAATACTGGCGCTATGGTTCATCGTAATCGGTTCCGCATATTCTATCGCGGTTGGCGAGACACCATCAGCACCGGAGGAACCACCTTTGCCTACGATCAGTTCAGCAGAGATAAGCAGGTCAGAGCTTGTGGTGGAGACATTTAAACCGTGGATGGCCAATAAGTTGGCACCCTGACGGAGATTGTCGAGAAAAGCTGAGATGTCGATGCTCTCGAACAGGATGGCGGCTGAATCTGAATGGCTGGCGCTGGCGTTGGAGTTCCAGGCCGGTGTGCCGTTGAAATTTCGTCGTGCCACCTCGCTGCCATTGAGGTAAGCAATAAAGGCATCATCGTATCTGATTTTCAGCGTCATGAAGTTGAATTCGTCAGCGCTTCCATTAAAGACAAACAAGGTACGGATATAACATGTGGCATTCCTGGCATACATCTGGTTTTCGAGATCGAGGCTAATAAATTGACCATAGCTTGAGCTTCTCTCATACCCAATACCGCCGGGTGAGCCGGCCGATTGCATCCAGGCTTCATCGTTGAAGCCCATGGTACTTTTCCAGTTATCACTGATCGTATCGACAGGAACGAGCACTCTTTTATGGGCATTTTCAGCAACTAATGTTGTCGTGGTGGTGCTGTCGGCTGATAGTTCTGCCAATCGTGGATCGGCACCGTCAAGAGTGTACCATATCGTGCCTCTCGCGGCGGTCATTGAGAACTCATCGTTTGCTGAGGCCGGCCCACCATGCTGATAGGAACCGTTGACACGAAAGACCGGCGCACCCAGGTTTGGATACCAGCTACGTGATTTAAACTGGTCAAGGACGATGGCGGTGCGCCGCGGGAAATACTCACTTAGCAGCCAGTCACGTTCGAGGAGCCAGTGAGGATCGCGCATATAACGTATATGTGCAAATCTGTCTATCTGGTCGTCACCCCAGCGTGCGGATTCGCCGACAACGGCCCGGTCAACGTCGTTCAACCTGATCTGGTACAACGCCGTCGCTCTCTCAGGAGTTAGAGCGCCATCGTTGAAGAAATGCCGGTGTGAGTGGTCGGCAAACAGGAGGCGATACTCTGCATTCTGTGCCAATCGTTGGTGAAGGTGAGACGGACCGCCGGCGTTGTCCCTGCCGGTGACGTTCTCATAGAGGTTCTCCATCAAGTGCTCGCCGTCCCAGTGATGAAACCGCCAAAGGCCGCTGGGATCGCTGGCATTCCTCGTGGCATACCAGTTTTTGTGACCCCAGTCGTAATTTCCGACGAAGTAGTTTGGAATCAAATAATCTATGAAGTTTTCCACATCAAGGTACTGCTGAATTAACTGATACCGCTCATCAGATGCCATGTCGGAGTCGGCGATGTTGAGCATTTGGTTAAAGCTGGCGTTGGTACCGTTAATAATCATGTTGCGGTTATGTTTGAGGCAGTCGTAGTCGTCTGCATCGCCGCCGAAGTATGAAGCGGCGAAACGATGGTCCGGTCGCTCGTGAAGGTTGTATATCCCCCAGTAAAGGCCATTAATATATAGATGGATGTGCCTGCCGTGGTGGCTATAGCCACCCAATTCGTTCTGAATATCCGCTACAAACTGGTCTCTGGTATATTGAGCAACATCAGGCTGGTAGATCGGCCGGCCGGATATCCAGGGCCGGGTGCCTGAGTCGGTGACACCACCGCCATAAGGCCATGTATTTCCCAGACGGGCATCCAGAACGAGGGTGTCGAAGCTGTCAATCGGAGAATTGTGAAATATCGGGTAATTCAGCTTTGTTGGTCCGCCGGTAGGAGTTCCATCATCAGTGTCGTCTTTGAATTTGAGTCGCATCGAAAGCTTATCGATCTTCCATCGATTGAGGCTTGTGCCTCCGCCACTGACACCTCCCTGCATTGCTATGGCACAGTTGATCTGAAACTCATCTTCGGTGCCAGGATCAATAAACTCCATCGAAACTACACGCTCAGTACCATCCTGTGATTTATTGATATAGATGCCCTTACTGCCAAACCAGTCATCAATATCCATCACTAAAGACATTGTCGGTATCGATTTCAGATCGTCCTTTATTGTGCTGTTGTAAGCACTGACGACAACGGGATCCATTTGATAATCAGGACCGGCGTGTCCCCAGTTGCTGGTTGGAAAACCAGGCGGGTATTTCGGCTGCTCAATTACATCGTCGAGAAAGATATAGGTATGAGTATCTATATTGCTGGGCATCCAGCCCGGCTTAACTGCCACCGCTCGTAAACACGTGGTCCTGCTGATGGCAATAGGAGCGGTATAGACTCTTCCACTCGGGGCCCGACCGGAAGCGCTATAAGGCTCAGAACCATCGAGCGTGTAGTATATCACGGCACCTTCTGTTTCAGTGGCGATTGTTACTGAAAAAGGTTCATCATAAAAGCCGCGGTTGTGGCTGAATTTTGTATCGGCCACCTCGCCCAGGTAACCACCTTCATTTTGAGCCGCCGGGCTTGGGCTGGTAAAAAGACGCCAATCTTCACCGGCATCAGGATACCGCCCATAGGAAATATCTGTCTTCTGCCTGGAATAAATAACGCTGTCAATTAGAGTTTGCCCATCATTGTCAAACAGGCCGATTTCTTCACCATCGGCATTAAGCTTGAAATTCGCGTGCAGGCCCGCATCACCGGTGTCATTGTCGGCCCATATCAGCAGATATCTTCCCCGCGTGATGACAGTTGCAGCCGGATTGTTAATTGGGATTTGCCACTTGGTTGGGAAAGACAAGTCATCCGTCAAATACATGCCACCAACATTAATGGGATTGGAACCAAAGTTATGTATTTCGATCCAGTCATCGTATTGTCCCTGCGGATCCTGAATAGAACCACTATTTGAAGCCATGAACTCATTGATTACCAAAGATGCTGAACTTGCAGCCTCTGCCGAGCCGACTGAAGAGACGGCTAATACTATTAAAAGCAATGAGATTTTGGCACATCTGAGCATACTGTCGAACCCTTCCCCATTAGTAGTTTGGGATACTGAATATAATCTAACCTTTGTCATCTATACGATATACTTATTGTAACATACAAGGGGTCAATGAGTCAATGATCCATTACTCGCCATAGAGTTAAGTGTTCTGCGGAATGGCTGGTGTAAGCGGACTCGTTTAAGAAAACTCGTAACGTCATAATACGAAGCATCCAATACAATAGGCATGAAATGCTGGACAGATATAACATAAAGACGAATGCAAAGTTTGGAGCCTCTACGACATTTGTGTTAATAAAACTCCTGCCAACGAGGATTTATTTGGGCGCGTATTTCTTGCAGTACTCCAATGGGCTCATTCCCTTCTACCGATTGAAATAGCGAGAGATATTATTCGTATATGGAAATCCTAACGACCACGCAATCTGGGATATCGATAAATATGTTTCGATTAGCATTTTGGTCATTTGATTAACACGAGCATGTTTGATCTCTTCATGCACTGAGTGACTGAGCACTTTCTGAAAACGCTGTTCCAGGATCCGGCGAGAAAGGCCGGCAGCCTCCACAACATCACCAACTTGGATTATCTCTTTGGAATGATTGCGAATAAAGTGGACCGCCTCCGCTACCTGCTTGTCTTCTATCGCCATAATATCCGTTGACTGCTTGGTTACGACATGCAAAGGAGAAACGGACACTTCTTGTTCATTTTCCGCTACTTTTTGCCCGTCCATCAGTTTACCGAGGACTTTAGCTGCTTCATATCCTGCTCTTTGGGTACTAAGAGCTGTGTTTTTTGATAATTGCGGATAGGATAGGCCACAGATTAATTCATCATTATCCACGCCCAGAATTGCCACTTCACTTGGCACATTAATGTCTGCGATCTTACAAGCCGCTAAAATATCCTGGCTGCGGTCGTCATTACCGGCCATTATAGCGATAGGTTTCGGTAGTGATACCAGCTATTTTGCAATGATAACTTGTTCCTTGTTAGGAGTACGCAGGCGTTTCGTCTTGGGTTGCTTGTATAGATACGTCTTAAAATTAAAGCCGGATTCCGCTACTATCTTTCTGAAGTTCTCCCCCTTTGCTGAGACCAGATCATATCGTCAAAGCCACAATATGCAAATCTCCTGAATCCGATTTCCAGGAAATACTTATAGCAGCCGTTGAAAAGGAGCTGGTCACTGGGACCGCCCAAATTTTTAAGAACCTGACATGGAGGCCTAACAATGAATATTTTAGCTTTAGATCTCGGGAAGTACAAGACAGTATTTTGTGATTACAATTGTATCAATGGTGAGCATGAATTCGGAAAAGTCAAAACGACGCCACGGAATATTCACGATCTGATTGTGGAAAAGTAGCCATAGAGAGTCGTTTTAGAAGTATGTAATATCGCCGGATGGGTTATCGCAGTCACCAGACGCGCCCCTGGCGGGATTCGCTCCGGGCGAAATCCGCCTACAGCAGAATCATTAATATTGTCATTCCCGCTTACGCGGGAACAATTGTCAATTAAAAAGGGGGCCTATACCAAATGGGTATAAACCCCCAAGTTAATACAAATCTGCTGTATCAACCATGCAATTAACTTCTAAATCTCGTCTTAATTAAGGAAGTTGTGTAATTCATTCGAAAAAGCGTAATGGTGCCACGAATCGGCTGTTTTGAAAGCGTCAAACGTAAAGCTCATTTCCGTACTGGTAGCGGTGTACGTATACTTGATGAGCTGTCCATTACCGGAGTCGGCGCCGTTTTGATCAACTCGCGTCGGATTGCCCGGATTATCGCCGGGCGTAATGTCCACAAAGCGGGTTCCTGCCCCACCGAATCCGACCGTGTAGAACGTCGTAACATACTCAGTGTTGGGCACTAGACCCGTCAGGGTAAGCACGGGATGGTTGTTGTCCTCGTCGCCGTAGAAGAACCCTCTTGCAAGGGCCGCACTGTCACCGGTGACGTTGACAGGGTTCGTTGTGTCGAAGACGCCTGCAGCGTCGGTCAGTGTCCAGTTGGTTCCAGAACGATTTGTATCGCGCTCGAAATATACACCGTTGCCTGCGAAGAATGGTTCACCGTCGGTGCCTTCGCCGGTAAATTTTCCGGTGTGCGTATAGGTCTTGCTGCTGCTTATCCCGGAATCGCCATCGCCGGTCCATGGATGGATGGAGAATGTGCCAACCGTCGGTGCCGGTTCCGGTGGCGAAGGATACAGACCAATATCGTCAAAGTACATTTTACCTGAGCCGCCAGCCTGCGGATTGTTCTTATCACCGAGACCAATGGCAATCGTATCGACATTGGCCAGGTTAACGCCCTGGTCTGCAAACGCCTGCAGGTCGATATTCCATTCTGTCCAGGTAACTATCTGTGCTGCATCAGGATTATCATGAGCGACCACCGCGCTGCCATTGAGAGCAACATACATCGGCTCAGCAGCATTGTCCGAATTGCCCCTGAACCGAATTGTCAACGTGTTAACATCTTTCACTGTCCAGTCGCGCGGATAAATCAACGTAAGCTCTACCTCTGAATACTTGAAAAAGCCCTGCTTATTGTTATCATAGAGCACCGGCATCGACTTGGCACCGCCGTGGACTATTATTTCCTCACAATAAGAAGGAGTCGTTTCGTCACCTACCGCCGCACCTGTGCCGTTGCCGGCATAATAAGGCGGAACATCCGGTGTGCCATAGCCAAGCCCATCTTTCCATGCGTACCATATCTGGTTTTCGCCGGTGTCGTAGTCCTCAAAGTCGTCCACAACCAGATACTCCTGCGTGCTAAAGTTCCAGATATCACCTTGCCATGTTGTGGGAATCTCGGCCTCATTGACCTCATCGACCCGCCAATAGTAAGTTTTACCCAAATCGAGGTCTAACGGACCAAAGCTGGTTTCGGTCACGGTCGTAACAAGGGCAGTACCGTCTATCACGGCCTGTAAATCATCGCTGAAGTACACATCGTGTTTGGTTGCCTCTCTTGACGCTCTCCAGCCAAGGGTCGGATCCAGGCCAACATCTGTTGCCCCTGAATCCGGGCTGGGCTTTCTTGCTTGGGCCTGTATGGAGAAGAAACGAACCTCACTCAGGCCGGATTGATCCAGGATGTCCCCCCACTTGCTGATGGCTGTAAGCCTGACGTACTTTGCCGCCACACCGCCCATGTCAATAGTAGTATCGTGTGCATAGTCTGCCGCTCCGAGCGCCCGGGTAAACTTATGCGTCGTGCCCAGTGTAAAAAAGTCGGCCCCGTCGGCCGAATACTCAATTTTGACATCTTTGAATCCAAAACCGATCGCCTGCTCCAAGCTATCATTCGAGTTCCATACCCACATCTTGGAGACTTTTTGCACGCTTTGGAACTCAAATTCGATCCAGGTCGGTTGATTTGTGTCCTGAGTGCTCAGCCACATACTGCCTACGCTTTCGTTGCCGTGCAATAGACCGCTGTCATCAAGCCCGGAACCGTTCACGGTATTTTCAGCTTCTTTACCAGGCTCGCTGCTGGAAGCCGTAGCGACAACATTCGTAATTGGATAAGCGAATAACTCAACCGAAAAACTCCAGATGTTACCTTTGAAGATGGTGTGGTCGGGCGCCGCATTGACGTCATCGATACGCCAATAGTAGGTCCGGCCCAGTTCCAATCGATCGAGGGCAAAGGTGTTCGGGTCTTGCCGGCCCAGATAGACACCAGCAGGATCCTCGGTCGTAGATGCATTAGCGACATCGTCGGAACCGGTTCCGAAGTACACATCGTGCTTGTCGGCATAGTCTCCCGGTGTCCAGCTAAGAATCACATTATCCCGCGGCATATCTTTCGCTCCATCAGCAGGATTAACAAGGCTCGCGCCGATATACGGCCGGACTTTTTCGTTGGAGAAGGCGTAATGATGCCACGACACGTTGTCGCCTAATTCATCGAAAGTTAACGTAAGCTTTCCCGAACCCGGCGCCGTATAAGCATACTTCAAAAGCAGCCCGTTGCTCGCGCCGTACAGGTCCTGATCGATTTGAATAGCAGATCCCGGATCGTCGGGATCATCGTCGGCGGTAATATCGATAACGTGACCGCTTGCTTCCCATCCCTTGGCGTAGAGTGTGAGAATATACTTCTGTCCCGGCGTCAGGTTCCTCAGTTCCAATATCGGATGCACCATTCCCGCGGGATCGTCACCATAGACAAAAAACGTCAGCAAATTAGCCCCGCTGCCGGTTACATTAGTCCCATGCTGTCCGCCAAAGATATGGGGTATATTCGACAGACTCCAGTCAACGCCCTGATTGTCTTCATCACCCTCGAACCACACGCCGTTACCTGCATAAAAAGGTTCTCCTTCAGT